>JALSLS010000302.1 GCA_026988195.1 Methylomonas sp. | reverse complement strand
ATTGCTAAATCTGTTATAGCGATTATGGAAAGGTTTTTTGAGATAAAAAAACAATTAAAACTTTCCAGACACCCTAAAGAGGTTACTGATGATATTAATCAGCAATTGGATAGGTTGATTTACTCAGGTTTTATTTTCTTTACTCCCTACCAGCAACTTAAATCGATCAACCGTTATTTAAAAGCAATTGAATACCGGTTGGAGAAACAAAAAGATAACAAGCAGGAAATGCAGCAACTGAACCGATATTGGAAACGTTATTGGGATGAAGTAGAAACCAAGGCAAGAAAAAGATGTGTTAACCCTGAACAGGATAAATTTCGTTGGGATTTAGAAGAGTTAAGAGTTTCTTTATTTGCTCAACAATTAAAAACAGCTTATCCAGTATCACCCAAAAGAATGGACAAGGCTTGGAATGACCTGTTTTAGCTCTAAGGGGGTATAAAAATGGCTCTTCGTGTGAATTGGGTTGAACAAGATGAAAAAGCAAGTAAGCATATTGAAGTTTCTTTGTTTGCAGAAAAGTTTATCATTTACTATGTAGATAATGTTATAACCCGAACGGAATGGTGTTTAAAACAGGGTGACGAGTTGTTGGATGAAAATGAAAAATGGTTAAATATTCAACAGTATATATGCAACCCAACAGAAGCATTAACGGTTAATTTAAAACAGCAGGGGTCTGATTTTAGAAATAAAGTGTGGGCAGAAATGTGCAAAATACCGCTGGGTCAAACACTAAGCTATTCAAAAATGGCTAAAAAATTAAATTCAGGTGCAAGAGCTGTTGCCAATGCTTGTAGAGACAACCCTTTCCCTGGAATTATCCCCTGTCATCGAGTGGTAGCTGTTGCAAATTTGGGAGGGTATATGGGACAAACAAGCGGAAGATGCTTGGATATTAAACGTAAACTATTGATGAGTGAATTGGGTAGGGCGGTACACGAAAAATGATTGGAGTTTGTGGTAAATAATGGCTGAATCTGTAAAGCAAATTGATTTATTTTTAGATTCACTGTGGGTCGAATCTGGCTTAAGTAACAATACTTTGGCTGCGTATGGCAGTGATTTGAAGATTTTTGTTAAATGGCTTAACAATAAAACAGTTCTGGAAGTGGATGGTGGTGATATTGCCGCATTTATGGAAAGTCGATATAAATTAGGTTTAGGCAGCCGCTCATCCGCTCGTTTTTTATCCAGTTTACGTCGATTTTATGGCTATTTGTATAGAGAAGGTTTGCTCACAAATGATCCAACTGAGCTAATAGATGCACCTCACATAGGTCGAACATTACCGGTGTCATTATCAGAAAATGATATTGAACTGTTACTTGAAGCTCCTGAAATAACAGATATTTTAGGGTTTAGAGACAGAGCCATGTTAGAGCTACTTTATGCAACAGGGCTGAGAGTTTCTGAATTAATTGGTTTAAAGTTTGATCAAGTGAGCTTTAGGCAAGGTTTTGTTCGTGTACTGGGAAAAGGTAATAAGGAACGCTTAGTCCCCATAGGTGAGCAAGCAATGGAGTGGCTTGAAAATTATACGGACGGTGCAAGAATAGATATTCTGGCAGAAAGACAAAGTGACTTTTTATTTGTCACCAAACGCGGATCGGGAATGACTCGACAAGCTTTTTGGTATGTGATTAAACGGTATGCAAAAAAAGTAGGTATTAAGAAGCACCTTTCTCCCCATACTTTACGACATGCTTTTGCTACTCACTTATTAAACCATGGAGCAGATTTACGTGTTGTCCAATTGTTATTAGGTCATTCGGACTTATCAACCACTCAAATATATACTCATATTGCTCAAGAGCGGTTAAAACAATTACATCAGCAGTTTCATCCTAGAGGTTAATGTGCTGTGTATCGTAACCATTCATCTCCCCCTTTGAAAAAGGGGGGAGGGAGGGGAATTTGTCTAATAAAAACTCCTTTTTCCAAAGAGGGGGGCTGAACGGTTACTGTGTATCAGCTCTCACACCCAGTTAAGCTAATATGTTAATATTAGCCTCATATAAAAATGGCTATGAACAATACTCAGGTTACTGATCCCCAGTGCCATTAAGTTAAGTTTCAAAAGTAGGATGGGCAAAGGAGGTACGACGTGCCCATCAATATGGCTGGATTAATTCTTACTTAGTTACACCACCTGAGTTTAGTTCACAGTCATCTATCATAAAGTATGAATAACAGAGGATTTAGTTTATATGACCCCAAAAATTCACCCAACAGCTTATATCGCTCCAACCGCTATTTTAGGCGAAAACGTTACTTTAGGTCCTTTTGCAGTGATTGATGATAATGTTGAACTAGGTGCAAACTGTCAAATAGGTGCCCATGCTGTTGTACAACCTTATGTAAAAATGGGCGAAGGTAATGTTTTACACCCACATGCTGTGTTAGGTGGTTTGCCTCAGGATACTAGTTTTAAAGCTGAAACTGTTTCTTGGTTAAAAATTGGGGATAACAATGTTTTTAGAGAAGGCTTTACTGCCCATCGCTCTGCTACTGAAAATACGGACACTACAATAGGCTCAGAGTGTTTTTTTATGAATAATAGCCATGTTGCTCATGATTGCGTGATAGGAAATAAAGTTATTTTTGCCAATAATGTTGCAATAGGGGGCTTTGTTGAAGTCGGAGATAATGTTTTTATGGGTGGGGGTGCTGTTGCCCACCAATTTTGTCGTATAGGGTCATATGCCATTGTGCAGGGTCTTACAGGGCTTAGTAAAGATGTGATTCCATTTATGCTTATTGGTGGCCGCCCAGCAAAACATTATCACTTGAATTCTGTTGGTTTAAGACGAGCGGGTATTAAGGGTGATGATTATAAAGTTTTATCTTCAGCCTTTAGGTTGTTACGTAATAAGAAGCCACTTGATGAGTTACAAGCAACAAAAGAGTTGATCTATCTCCAACAATGGTTGGCAATTAAGTCAAAAAGAGGCTCTCATGGCTTTATTTAACGCATAGGTAAAAAATCCAGGTATTTATGAATCAGTCAATTATTTATGCATTAGATTTTGATGGTGTAATTTGTGATAGCGCCTTAGAAACAGGTATGTCTGCTTGGAAGGCCGCGTCTCAAATATGGGATGATTTCTCTTCTGCTTTACCCACTATTGAACAGTCTGCTCAATTTCGTCAAATACGTCCTATTATGGGGACGGGGTATGAGGCAATTTTAATTGTGAGGTTGTTAAATAATGGTGATTCTGTTGATGAAATTATGGCTGATTATCAAAATAAAATTCAACAGGTGATGGTCGATTCAGCTTTAACGATTGATGACTTAAAAAAAATATTTGGTGAAACACGAGACCAATGGATTAAACAAGACCTTGATAGTTGGGTGGAAATGAATCCATTATTTCCGGGGGTTGTTGAAAAACTTAAGCGTTTATCAGAGGCAGGAGTGTGGTATATCATTACGACTAAGCAAGAGCGCTTTGTTAAGCAAATATTACTGGCTAATCAGCTAGAACTCTCGGGCGAAAGAATTTTTGGTCTTGATAGAAAGATGAGTAAAGAAGCTATACTGATTGATTTAGTTGCTAAACATACTGAGCAGACGATTTGTTTTATTGAAGATATGCTACCTACTTTACGTAGGATGATAAATAACCCTCAGTTAAAGTCAGTTAGGTTGGACTTTGCTATGTGGGGTTATAACACGGCGCAAGATAAAATAGATGCTGGAACCTTGCCCCTTGAGCTGATTGAGAGCCCTTTTCATTGGGTGGGTATTGACTAATTAAAGAACGTGTATGGAATAACTTCCTGAAATTATAACGTAAGATTTTTGTTTCAGGTGGAATGATCTCTTGAGATGGTTTGAGCAGAAACAAAAAATCTGCGCAATCTGGGTGGGTTATTTATTGCCAGTTACCTAAGCTATATCTTTGTCTATACCTGGCGTTAAAATGGTGTTTTTAGCTGGTTTGCTATTATCGGGTTCAGGATAATCCTTGGTGTAATGCAATCCTCTGCTTTCTTTTCGAGACTGGGCGCTACGAATAATGAGTTCAGCAACAATAACTAAATTACGTAGCTCTAATAAATCACTGGTTACTCTAAAATTGCCGTAATATTCAGCAATATCATCTTTGAGTAACTCAAGTCTACGCATGGCGCGACTTAGCCGTTTATTAGTCCGTACTATGCCTACATAATCCCACATGAAACGGCGTAATTCATCCCAATCATGAGAAACAACAATTTCTTCATCGGAATCACTTACTTGGGATTCATCCCAGTTGGGTAATGACTGGGGGTAAGCTATTTGAGGAAGTTTACTTAAAATATTTTTTGCAGCACGTTCTGCAAACACAAGGCATTCAAGCAAGGAGTTGCTAGCCATTCTGTTGGCACCATGCAACCCTGTACAGGCAACCTCACCAACAGCATATAATCCTTGTATATCTGTGCGAGCATCAAGGTCGGTTAAAACACCACCACAAGTGTAGTGTGCGGCAGGAACGACGGGGATAGGTTGTTTAGTAATATCAATATCTAAGGAAAGACATTGTTTGTAAATGGTAGGAAAGTGTTGGCGAATAAAATCAGCTGGTTGATGGCTAATATCAAGGTAAACACATTCAATGCCGTGTTTTTTTATTTCACTATCAATTGCTCTGGCAACAATATCGCGTGGTGCTAGTTCCAGCTTTTCATGATAATGATGCATAAAGGCAGAGCCATCGGGTAATATTAATTTACCACCTTCCCCTCGTATTGCTTCACTAATTAAAAAGGATCGTTGTTTTGGGTGATAAAGGCAAGTTGGGTGAAATTGCATGAACTCCATATTGCCGACTCTACAACCCGCACGCCAAGCAAGTGCAATACCATCACCTGTTGAAATTTGAGGGTTGGTTGAGTACAGGTAAACCTTACTAGCGCCACCGGTAGCTAAAATAACAACTTTAGCTGCAATTGATTTAACTTTGTTAGTTAAGGTATTTAGAACATAAGCCCCCTTGATTTGTTTATCTGTATCAAGCTGCTTATGATTTGTGATTAAATCAATGACGTTGTGATTTTCTAATAAGGTTATATTCGGGTGGTTCTGAGACTGTTCAATCAGTGTCTGTGAAACGGCTTTTCCCGTGGCATCAGCAGTGTGAACAATACGGCGATGTGAATGCCCGCCTTCTTGGTTTAAATGGAAGGATTTTTCACCTGTTTCAGATTTTTTTTCAGTAAATTCTACGCCTTGATCTCTCAACCATTCAATATTTTTTTTACCCTGTTCAACGGTGACTCTAACCACTTCTGGGTCACATAACCCCGCACCTGCAATAATAGTATCTTTAAAATGTGATTCAGTAGAGTCATTTTTATCTAAAACAGCTGAAATCCCTCCTTGTGCGTGGTAAGTGCTACCAGAGGTTAAAGCAACCTTTGATAATACTAATACTTTTGCATGATCTGCAAGTCTAAGTGCTAAACTAAGGCCTGCACCACCACTTCCAATAATAAGAACATCACATGTATTTGATTGAGTCATAGAAAAAAGATTGGTTGTCATTATGATGAATATTAACACGGTGGCATTTTTTTTTGTGATAATAGAACTTATAGAGATTTATCCTGTCCACACAACTACTAAAGAAAAAGCGTGAAAGAACAAAAAGGGAATAATACTGAGTTAGATAAAGAATTAGTGCTGAGAGTGCAGCAAGGGGATAAAACTGCCTTTGATTTATTGGTTCTCAAGTATCAGCATCGGATTATTCAGTTGGTTAATCGCTATGTGAAAGACCCTAGTGAAGCGCAAGATGTTGCACAAGAAGCTTTTATAAAAGCTTATAAAGCATTAGCTAATTTTCGGGGGGACAGTGCTTTTTATACTTGGTTGTATCGAATAGCTATTAATACGGCTAAAAATTATTTGGTTTCGCGGAGTCGTCGTCGCTCTGATTATCAAGTTGAGGTACAAGATGCAGAACAAGTGGAAAATGCACCACAGTTAAAAGGAATGGATACTCCTGAATTTTTATTAATGAATGATGAGATTGTGAGTGTTATTGAACTAGCCATTGAGAAATTACCTGAGGATATGAAAATGGCTATTATGTTAAGAGAATTTGAAGGTTTGAGTTATGAAGAAATAGCTCAGGCAATGGAATGTCCAGTTGGGACAGTACGTTCTCGTATTTTTAGGGCTAGGGAAGCTATTGATGAAAAATTGGGTCCATTACTCAATTAGAGGCTGATATTAATGAACAAAAATATAAATCAAATGATTTCGCAGTTTTTGGATGATGAATTAGATCATACTGAATTAGATAGTTTGCTGCATGAAATTAAAAATAAACCTGAGTTGAAAAATACATTTAATAGGTATCAAGTGATGTCTCAAGCTTTAAAAGCTGAGCAAAATATTACAATTAATGCTGATTTTTTAGAAAAAATTAAGCAGCAGATTAATCAGGAACCCCATTATTTATTGCCGAAAAAGGTCAGCAAAAATAGATCCGTTAATTTTTGGCAGAAGACTTCTTTGGCTGTGGCAGCAACGGTTGCTTGTGTTGCTGTTATCGTGTCTCAACAAGTTGGAACTCAAGATAATAATCAAACTCAGCAAATGGCAGCGGTTGATATTAAGTTGCTTGAACAGCCTGCTCAAAATGTTGAATATATTAATAAACCTTCACAACATGAACGATTGAAGGCTTATCTGCAAGCCCATAATGATGAGCTATACACCCATGGGTCTTTGTACGTTCATCCTTTGGCCAGTACAGTAAGTTATGGGCGGGATTAAATAATATGTTTTACCGTGTTTTACTTATTTTCTGTTTATCAAACACAGTTGCTTTTGCAAAGGCTGCAGATGTAAGTGCACAGAAGCTGTTAGAAAATATGAGTCAGGCAATGAAGCAACTTGACTACCAAGGAACCGTTGCTTTTTTTAAAAATGGCCGCCTTGATACCATGAAATATTTTCATTCAGTTAATAATGGCCAAGAACAAGAGCGATTACTCTCATTAAACTCTCCAATGCGTGAAGTCATTAGAGAAGCTGGTTCAGTGCGCTGTGTTTTTAAAAAAACCAATGAGGTCGTGGTAAATAATAATCCTGTAAGTGATTCATTTATTGTTGATTTACCTGAAGACTTTGCAACTTTGCACAATGTTTATTCTTTTGTAGCACTTGAGAGTGAATCTGTTGCTATGTTACCTGCATATGTTATTTCTATTGAACCAAAAGATCAGTACCGTTATAAGCGTAAGATTTGGATCAATAAAGAAAATTTTTTACCACTAAAATCTGAAGTTTATGACCTTTCTGGTACAACGGTAGAGCAAGTGGTTTTTACTGATATTCACGTAAGTAGTCCTATTTCTACTGCGAGTAGTATTGATCATAAAGTGAAAAATCATAATACCAAGGAACAAGTAGAGCCACCATCAATTGAGCAGGCTAGAATTGTGCTGCAACAATTACCTTTACATTATTCGGTTGTGTTTTATACCAGAATGGATGAGAGGAGTATGGGGCAATCAACAGGGCATATACTTTTAAGTGATGGTTTTTCAGCGGTTTCTGTTTATATAGAAGATAAAGGTGATGATACAAAAGAGGGCTTGCGGGTCTTAGGATCTGTTAAATCATTAACAAAGATTATCGATAACTTTCAAATAACAGTGTTGGGGGAAGTCCCTGTCAGTGCTGTTCGGTTTATTGCGCAAGGCATTAGGCTTAAATAATCCTCCCCTTTCTTAATTCTCGCCACATAAAACTACCTGATTACCCATGAGCTTCCGCCATATACAGCACACCAGTTTCACGTCATACCAGCAGGGATTGCTGGTATCCAGTGTATAGGGATGTACGATCTGAATAATTAGCAGATACTTGTTTATACAATCATCCCATCCTTGGATTCTGGATCTCGGCACAAATCTGTCTGGAACAGATTTGCATTTACCCAAAGGGCATTATGCAGGATAGCATAATGTTAACCCCTGCCGAGATGACGTATAACAGTTGAATCGGTGTTTTTATAAAATGGCTGAGACTCGTACGTAATCAGGTAAAACTAACGGATTGGTTATGCTTAAATGTGTAATAGGGTCTTTTTTCTGGTATTAATGACTATACCTGTTAATGCTCAACTGCACCTGACGGAGCTAAATCATTAGCTTCTAATGTACAGCAAGGTGGTGTTATTTTAAGAATTCAGAAGAATGTTGTTCGGGGGTTGGCGGATTTTGATAAAATAGTCAAGAAACTCCCAACTGGCCGATCTATTGCTGTTTTAATTTAGCGTAGAGGTAGTCCAGCTTTTCTAGCATTAAGAATAGATAAATAAACTGTGGACCAAAAAAATATAAGAAACTTTTCCATTATCGCTCATATCGACCATGGAAAATCAACACTGGCAGATCGTTTTATTCAGGTTTGTGATGGTCTAAGTAATAGAGAAATGGAGGCCCAGGTTCTTGATTCTATGGATTTAGAGCGAGAACGAGGGATTACCATTAAAGCACAAAGTGTTACCTTACATTATCAATCAAGTGATGGTGAAATATATCAATTAAACTTTATTGATACACCCGGACATGTAGATTTTTCTTATGAAGTTTCACGCTCATTGGCAGCCTGTGAAGGTGCTTTATTAGTTGTTGATGCTGCACAAGGGGTTGAGGCTCAGAGTGTAGCGAACTGTTATACCGCCATTGAACAAGGCTTGGAAGTGGTTCCTGTTCTTAATAAAATTGATTTACCCTCAGCTGAACCTGAGCGTGTGTCAGCTGAAATTGAAGATGTTATCGGTATTGATGCCTCTGAAGCACTTCATATTAGTGCCAAAACAGGGATAGGTATTGAAGATGTATTAGAGCAGTTAGTCAAAAAAGTACCTGCACCTAGTGGCGACTCTAGCGCTCCCTTACAAGCATTAATTATTGACTCTTGGTTTGATAATTATCTTGGCGTAGTATCATTAGTTAAAATTGTTAACGGTAGTATACGTAAAAAACAAAAACTAAAGGTTATGTCTACAGGGAAAACTTATTTAGCTGAAAAAGTAGGTGTTTACACGCCTAAACAGACATTTACAGAGGTTTTAAATACCGGTGAGGTAGGTTTTATTATTGCGGGTATTAAAGATATTTATGGTGCACCCGTGGGTGATACTATTACTTTAGCTGATAATCCTGCAACAGAATCTTTACCTGGTTTTGAAACAGTTCAACCACGCGTTTTTGCTGGTTTATATCCTGTCAGTTCTGATGACTTTAATAATATGCGGGAGGCTTTGGATAAGCTACGTTTAAATGATGCTGCACTGAATTTTGAAGCAGAAAGTTCACAAGCTTTAGGCTTTGGTTTTCGTTGTGGATTCTTAGGTTTGTTGCACATGGAGATTGTGCAAGAGCGTTTAGAGCGTGAATACAATATAGATTTAATTACTACAGCACCAACTGTTGTTTATGAGGTTGAAACTCATGCAGGTGAAATATTAAGGGTTGATAATCCTGCTAATTTACCAGATTCGGGTGCAATTTTGGAGATAAGAGAACCGATTATTCTTGCAAATATTTTGGTGCCTCAGGAGTACTTAGGAAGTGTTATTGGCCTATGTGTCGAAAAACGAGGTGTTCAAAAAAACATGCAGTATACCGGTAGCCAAGTTTCATTAAATTATGAATTACCGATGAGTGAAGTGGTACTCGATTTCTTTGACAGGCTTAAATCAGTCAGTCGGGGCTATGCTTCATTTGATTATGAGTTTCAACGCTTTGAACCTGCACCTTTGGTAAAATTGGATGTATTAATTAGTGGCGATAGAGTTGATGCGCTGTCAGTTATCGTTCATAAGGATCAAAGCCAAGGACGTGGTCGTGGTTTAGTTGAAACTATGAAGGACCTTATTCCAAGGCAGATGTACGAAGTTGCGATTCAAGCGGCTATCGGCTCTAAAGTTATTGCCAGATCAACA
Organism: Methylomonas sp.; assembly: GCA_026988195.1. GTDB lineage: Bacteria > Pseudomonadota > Gammaproteobacteria > Methylococcales > Methylomonadaceae > QPIN01. The sequence goes on along the minus strand of JALSLS010000302.1, from coordinate 3,459 downwards.
GTCAAAGCAATGAGAAAAAATGTAACGGCCAAATGTTATGGTGGTGATATTTCTCGTAAGAAAAAACTGTTAGAGAAACAAAAAGCAGGTAAAAAGCGGATGAAGCAAGTGGGAAGTATTGAAATTCCACAAGAAGCTTTTTTAGCTGTTTTACAAGTCAATAAAGAAAAATAGACTTTAGGTTTTTATGCTGTGTTTTTTCTCTATATAAATACATTTCTCTTTTCAACTTAAACAATAAAAAATTTCATGGATTACGATTTTTCTTTTTTTCTAGTTATAGCAAGTTTGGTTACGGGTATTATTTGGGGGAGCTATATATTATATCTAAAGCTTTCTAAAATAGATCCAGCAACTCAGAAAGAGCCTTTACTGGTAGAGTATGCCCATTCTTTTTTTCCTATCGTTTTTATAGTCTTAATTTTAAGATCCTTTATAGCTGAGCCCTTTAGGATCCCGTCGGGGTCAATGATGCCGACTTTATTAATAGGGGATTTCATTTTGGTTAATAAGTATACCTACGGAATTCGTATACCTGTGTTAAATACCAAGATTATTGAGATGAATTCACCAGAAAGGGGGGATATTGCTGTTTTTCGTTACCCCAAAAATCCAAAAATAGATTATATAAAGCGGGTTGTTGGGCTGCCAGGCGATAAAGTGTCTTATTATAATAAAACAGTTTATATAAATGGAAAAGTTGCAACACAAGTCTCTCTAGGTTCGTATCAGGGAGTGGGGCAAGGTGTCAATATGACAGGCGCTGAGCACTTTATTGAAAATCTTGCTGGGTTTGAGCATAGTATTCTAGTGAAGCATGGTTTACCATCAGTTGAAGGTACTTTTGTTATTCCAGAAGGCCAGTATTTTATGATGGGCGATAACCGAGATAATAGTAATGACAGCCGCTACTGGGGAACTGTGCCAGAAGAAAATTTAGTTGGCAAAGCTTTTTTTATCTGGATGAGTTGGGACTGGGAGTATAAAGGTGTAGGGTTTGATAGAATCGGTACTATTTTAAAATAATTTAGCTATACTTTAATGGTAACGACTTACCCTTATTCACCTGGACACTATCCTAACCTTTTCTCCACTTGGAAGGAGGGACTAAGGAACGTGTATGGAATAACTTCCCGAAATTATAAGGTAGGATTTGTTTCAGGTGGAATGATCTCATGAGGCGCATAGCAAGCTACGCAACGAGTGAGATCATTCCATCTGGAGCAAAAAGACAAGTTAGAAATCGGGAAGTTGTTTCATACACGTTCCTAAGTGCGACAGTTAATTTTTTATAGGGTGAGTCGTTACCATGAAAGATATATTATTTTAATTTATTCGAGAATACGATGACTTATTCAGAGAAAAATCAACGAGGACTAACACTTATTACGCTAGTTTTTATTTTGGCAATATTTGGTTTTTTTGTCATGTTGGGGTTAAAAATTGGACCCATTTATTTAAATCATAGCAAAGTTGTTAATGCGCTGGCAGCCGTGGAAGAAACACCTGATGTAGAGACCATGACTAAGCGTGAGTTACAGGAAAGTCTATATAAACGGTTTGATTTAAATTACGTTACAAAAGTAGATGGAAACGATATTACTATTACTAAGCACGATGATTACCTGAAAATAGAAATTGAATATGAACGTGTAGAAAAAATTGCCGGTAATTTAAGTGTACTAGTGGAGTTCTATGAGTTTTTTGAGGTTGGTGGTTCTGAGTGATAAGAAAGCCAGATATTCTTGTTAAAAAACTAGGGCTCTCTTTTGATAGGCCTGAGCTGTTTGTGATGGCTTTAACGCATCGTAGTGTGGGAGCTAAAAATAATGAGCGACTGGAATTTTTAGGTGACTCTATTTTAGGCTATGTGATTGCTGAAAAGCTTTATGAAATGTTTCCAGTAGCCAGTGAAGGTGAATTAAGCCGGTTAAGAGCACGGCTTGTTAACCAAGGGGCTTTGGCGAGTTTAGCAAGAGAGCATAACTTAGGCGATTATTTAATTCTTGGTTCAGGTGAATTAAAAAGTGGAGGATACAGGCGAGATTCTATTTTATCTGATGCTATGGAAGCGATTATGGGGGCTTTGTTAAAAGACCAAGGTGTGCTGGTATGTAAAGAGTGGATACTTAAAATATTTACTCAAAAGTTAGAAGCGTTAGATTTGAAAAAATCGGCAAAAGACCCTAAAACCCAATTGCAAGAATTGATGCAGTCAAGAAAAATTGATTTACCCGTCTATGAGCTTATCAAAATGACCGGTGCTGCACATGAGCAAACATTTAGTGTTAAATGTACAACAAATTTAAGTCAGGTTAAACCTTGTATTGCTACAGGTGAGTCTAGAAAAAGAGCTGAGCAGGGTGCGGCCGAACAAATGTTAAAATTAATTAAGAAGAAAATTAAATGAATTGTGGTTATGTCGCGTTAATAGGTCGTCCTAATGTTGGTAAATCAACATTAATGAATCATATGTTAGGACAAAAAATAAGTATTACATCTAGAAAGCCTCAAACAACTAGGCATCGAATTTTAGGGATTAATACAACTGATGCTGGGCAGATTATCTATATGGATACTCCTGGGATGCACAAGGTTGAGAAAAAAGCATTAAACCGATATTTAAATAAAACAGCCGATACCACATTACTAGGTGTTGATGTCGTTGTTTGGTTGATCGATGGATTATCATGGCATGAATATGATGAAGTTATTTTTCAAAAGATTGAAAGAGCGGGGCTCCCCGTTATATTAGCTGCGAATAAGGTTGATAAAGTAAAAGATAAAGATAGTATCCTAACTTTTTTTGCTGAAGCTCAAAAAAGGTTTCCATTTCAAGAAATGTTACCTATTTCTGCATTAAAAAGGATTAATTTAGATAGGCTTGAAACTATTTTGCTGAATCAATTACCGGAAGGTGATTTGATTTACCCTAAAGATCAAATAACAGATCGCCCTGAACGTTTTTTAGCTGCAGAAATTGTCAGAGAGAAACTAACCAGAAGATTAGGGGATGAATTGCCTTATTCCATGACAGTTGAAATTGAGCGTTATGAAGAGCAACAAAAAATAACTAAAATTTATGCCATTGTATGGGTTGAGCGAGACTCTCAAAAGAATATTGTTATTGGTAAGCAAGGAGAACTGCTTAAGAAGGTGGGGACTGACGCACGAATTGATATTGAAAAACTAATTGATAAAAAGGTTTATCTACAAATTTGGGTTAAAGTGAAAAAAGGTTGGGCGAATAGTGAGCGTGCTTTACACAGTCTAGGGTTTTTGGACGAATAGTTAAAACTATCGCCCCTTATAAATGAACGTGAGCAATACACAGGTTCAATTACAACCTGCATTTATTTTACAGCATAGAAAATACCGTGAAAGCAGTTTGATTCTGGATGTTTTAACTAGAGATTACGGTATTGTGTCAATTCTCGCTCGTGGTGTCAGAAAGCCCAA
>JALSLS010000301.1 GCA_026988195.1 Methylomonas sp. | reverse complement strand
ATGCTTCCGCATATCAAGCGATGATAGAGGAATAAAAGGAATTTATTAAAAAATGACTTATTATAATGAAAAAGGTATCAAACGATTTGTGAATGCCATCTTTTTTTCCATTGCTGGATTTAAGGCAACTTGGAAGCATGAAGAGGCGTTTAGACAAGAAGTTATTGCCTTAATGGTGGCGGTGCCATTGGCATTTTGGCTAACTGACAATAAGGTCGAAATAATTTTACTGATTGCCTCAGTTGTACTAGTAATGATTGTTGAATTACTCAATTCAGCCGTTGAAGCCGTCGTTGATAGAGTGGGCTCAGAGTATCATGAGCTAGCAGGACGAGCAAAGGACATAGGTTCTGCTGCTGTCATGCTAAGCATCATGTTATCGGTAGTAACTTGGTTATTAATTTTAGTTTAAGAGGAACAAAATGAGTGCATTAATTTGTGGGTCCATGGCTTACGATACTATTATGGTATTCCATGACAAGTTTAAAAATCATATTTTGCCTGAAAAAGTCCACATGCTGAATGTTTCTTTTTTGGTGCCTATGATTCGTAGAGAATATGGGGGCTGTGCAGGAAATATTGCTTATAATTTAAATCTTTTAGGTGAGAAGCCAGTGATTATGGCTACCGTTGGGCATGATTTTGAACCGTATGCCCAATGGTTAAATACCTGCCAGATTTCGACAAAATACATCAAGACGATGGACAATCATTATACTGGACAGGCTTATATAACAACAGATGAAGATGATAACCAGATTACTGCTTTTCATCCAGGTGCAATGAGCTCTTCGCATGAAAATTCAGTGCTGGATGCAGAAGATATTAGTATTGGTATTGTTTCGCCTGATGGCAAAGAAGGTATGCAGCAACATGCGAAGGAATTTGTTGAAAAGGGAGTCCCTTTTATTTTTGATCCCGGACAGGGAATGCCTATGTTCAGTGGTGATGAGTTATTAGAACTGCTTGAATTGGCGACCTATGCAACTTTTAATGATTATGAATCTGAATTGATGCAAGAGCGCACAGGTTTATCTTTAGAACAAGTGGCTGAAAAGGTTGAGGCCTTGATTGTGACTATGGGTGGCAATGGTTCTAAAATTTATACTGATGGAAAGTGTATTGAAATTCCTTCAGCAAAAGCCAAAGAATTAATTGACCCAACAGGGTGTGGTGATGCTTATAGAGCAGGTTTGTTATACGGAATAATGAATGAGTTTGACTGGGAAACAACAGGACGTATTGCGTCGTTGTTAGGTTCAATCAAGATTGAACACCATGGAACCCAAAATCATAGCTTTACCCTAGAGTCTTTTAAAGAGCTTTATCAACAAAGTTTTGGGCAGCCAATGTAAAAAACTTGCACAGCTGTAGGGCAGCCTCCTAGGCGCGATGGATAGTGTTTTACAAGGCTATTAACAAACCACAGCTGGCTTTGAAATGATGACATTATTCTGGGTTTAGCCTCCCCCTTTGCAAAAGGGGGAGGGCGGGGGTATAAGAAATAAAGCACTGAATTAAAAAGCTTTTTAAAATTTCAAATTTCCCCTGCCTCTTGGCTAAAGCTGGAGGTAAAACACATGCTTTGAATTATTAAGCTGTGGTTTGTATATAGCATGATATTTTATTTTTCGCGCCGAGGGCGGGCGCTCCTACTTCCAAACCCTTTATTGTGAATTTATCAAATACTGAAAAATTACTTTCTATTATGGCGCAGTTGCGTCACCCTGAAACAGGTTGTGGGTGGGATTTAAAGCAAAGTTTTAGCACATTAGCACCTTATGCTATAGAAGAAGCCTATGAGGTAGCCGATGCTATCGAACGCAATGATTTAGAAGACCTACGATTAGAGCTAGGTGATCTTTTATTACAAGTTGTTTTTCACTCTCAAATAGCGCAAGAGC
>JALSLS010000300.1 GCA_026988195.1 Methylomonas sp. | reverse complement strand
CATCTGCCGCTTCAAGGTTCGTATTTAAAGCGGTCTCTTCAATATCACTTCCTTTTGTCGCGCGAGCAGAGTTAATATCTATCGAGGTTAAGGCTTCAGTATAGTCAATAACAATTGATCCGCCTGATGGTAGTGAAACATCACGGTTATAAGCTGACTCAATTTGAGATTCTATCTGATAACGGCTGAATAAAGGAACGCTATCTTGATATAGCTTGGCCTTATGTAAAAAATGAGGCATTACCTGTTTTAGAAATTTTTGCACCAGTTTGAATGAACCCGCTTCATCAATCAGGATTTCATCAATCTCATTTCTTAAGTGATCACGGAGAGCTCTGATGATTACATTACTTTCTTGAAAAATGAGAAAAGGTGCTTGTTGTTCTGAACTTGAACGGTCAACTGCTTCCCATAACTGGAGTAGGTAATTTAAATCCCACTGTAATTCCTCAGCATTTTTACCGCAACCAGCAGTACGAACGATAAGCCCCATTTCTTCAGGAATTTCTAAAGCAGAAATAACTTCACGCAAGTCGTTGCGTGTGTCGCCTTCTATACGCCTAGAAATTCCACCTGCTTTAGGGTTGTTTGGCATTAACACTAAATAAGTACCAGCAAGGCTTATGTAAGTTGTTAATGCAGCTCCTTTGTTACCACGCTCTTCTTTTTCAATTTGAACAATGATTTCCTGACCTTCTTTCACTAGGTCTTTAATTCCAGGGCGACCTTCTATTTTTTTACCAGAAATAAGTTTGCTTCGGTATTGTGAGGAAATTTCTTTGAAAGGTAAAAAACCATGTTTTTCAGCGCCGTAATTAACAAAGGCGGCTTCAAGACTAGGTTCAACGCGGGTAATAATACCTTTATAAATGTTGGCTTTTTTTTGTTCGTTTGAAGGGAGTTCTATGTCAAAATCATAAAGTTTTTGACCGTCTACCAAAGCAACACGCAACTCTTCATGTTGAGTGGCATTGATAAGCATTCTTTTCATTGTATTTTCCTTGTAGTTTCTTGCTTCCTACTGGATATACTAAGGAATTGTTATTCCTGAACAGATTCTTGTAAAGGGTGAGTATTAATTAAATAGTCACTAAATATCTAAGTTTTCCAACTTCTTGCCAGTCGACAGTGTCCTGACTTATGCAGGGCTTATGATTTATTTCAATTAAGGGGATTTACTATATACTTTTGATGTTTTAACTAATAATTAAGTTAAAAGGAAACCAATCAAAGGTGTTTTGTTAGCCTTGTAAATCCTTCGCATGACTTGGCGAAATAAGTTCTGTTGCTATAGCTTATATGGAGTATGTACTAATACTAAGTAGTACGGTGCTACATTTAAATAGAAAAATATTTCTAGCTATAAGTATTTGTTCTGTAGGAGCAATATCGTTCATCATGGGTCGAACGATAAAACCCGAAATTCTGTGTTTTCTTTCATTGGTGACTTGTTATCAGCTACGAAAGCTATAGCTTACAAAACTGCTTTGTTTTGTTTTGTGGGCATGTTATTTTTATGCCTGCTTATAGATAAACCTCCCTAATATAACAATCTTTGAGGATACTAGCAATTTAAACAATTATTTAATTACATATACTGGTATTATTGTCTTTATGAATACAGTGCCAGAAAATGAAAAACCTAAAGTTCGATTTGTAGAGATCTTCGAAGAAGATAGTGGGCAACGGCTGGATAATTTTTTAATTACTAAGCTAAAAGGGGTGCCTAAAACACGGATTTATAGAATTATCAGGAAAGGTGAGGTTAGGGTTAACAAAGGTCGAATAGATAATAAGTATAGATTAAAGGAGGGTGATATTGTACGGATCCCTCCTGTGCGGGTAGCAATCAGAAATAACGAGGTTGATTTACAACCTACTTTAAAGCGCAGTCTTGAGCATGATATTGTGTATGAGGATGAGGTGATGATTGTACTGAATAAGCCTTCTGGTTATGCTGTTCATGGAGGGAGTGGTATCAGTTCTGGGGTGATTGAAGCTTTACGCTCATTGCGGCCAGAAGCTCATTTTTTAGAACTGGCGCACAGAATAGATAAAGCAACTTCTGGCTGTTTGTTGATAGCCAAAAAAAGATCTATATTAAAACAGCTTCATGATTTATTTAGAGAGAATAAAGTTAAAAAAACATATCTTGCACTTTTGGTTGGTCAGTGGGAAAGAAAAAATATGTTGGTAACAGCTCCTTTATTAAGAAGTACAGGGAAAGGAGGTGAGCGAACGGTTAAGGTAAATAAGGCTGGAAAATTCGCCGAAACTAGTTTTAGACGCATTAAAAAATTTAAAGATTTAACGTTAGTTGAAGCCTCTCCCAAGACTGGAAGAACGCACCAAATCAGAGTTCACTCTGCATGGTTGGGTCACCCTATTGTGGCTGATGAGCGTTATGGTGAAGTTGATGTGAATAAAAAATTAAAGTTGCGAGGGTTTAAACGGTTGTTTTTGCATGCAGAGCAGTTACAGTTTATTCATCCTGTGAGTCATGAAAAGATGCATTTTCAGGCTCCTTTACCTTCTGAGCTGGAATCGTTATTACAACAGCAGGTAATGAAGTAGTGAACAACGAATGAAAAATAGATTTGATTTGATTGTATTTGACTGGGATGGAACTTTGATGGATTCAGTTGACTGGATAACTCAATGTTTAATTGTTGCTGCAAATGAACAAAATTGTAGGGTGCCTGCAAAGCAAGAGATAAGAAATATTATTGGGTTGAGTATCCATAAATCATTAGACAAGTTGTTTCCAGGGCTTGATGAGGCAGCCCGTCAGAAATTTATTTCAAGCTATAGTCGTGCTTTTTTTTCAAAGAAAATAACTGAACAGGATTTGTTTCCTGGCATAAAAGACATGCTCTTGCAATTAAAGCAGGCAGGATATCAACTAGCTGTTGCAACAGGAAAAGGTCGCTATGGCCTTGATAAGGCAATGCAGGGTACGGGGTTGAAGAGTTTTTTTGATATTACTCGATGTGCGGATGAAACCGCCTCAAAGCCTAGGCCTGATATGTTGAATGACATCATTAAAGAGCTTGGAGTAAGTAAAGAACGTACGGTTATTGTGGGTGATTCCATGCATGACTTGGAAATGGCCATAAATGCAAGGGTTGTATCAATAGCTGTTCTGTGTGGTGCTAACTCGCAAAAGCAGATGGCTCCTTATAACCCCCTACTAAACCTACAGAAAACAACAGAATTATTACAGATTTTATAAAAGGTAAAACAATGGAAAATGAAGCAAATTCAGAGGTGAACAGTCAAAAGCTAGCAGCTGGGTGGGAGCGAGAGGTCCTTGAAAAATTAGCATTAGCAGCGGTAACTGAGCAACGTGCTGCTAGGCGCTGGAGTGTTTTCTTTAAATCATTGATGTTTTTGTATTTGATTGCGGTTGGAGTTATTGCTTTTTATCCTCGGTTTGAAAGCTCTGGAAGTGATGGCAATGAGCATACGGCAGTCATTGATGTTATAGGCGTTATAGCAGAGGGAGAGGCTGCAAATGCCGGTGCGATTATTGAAGGGTTAAGAAAGGCAATAAAGGACAAGCGAACGAAAGGTATTGTTTTAAATATTAATTCGCCAGGCGGAAGCCCTGTGCAGTCAGGTTATATTTATGAGGAAATACGGCGATTAAAAGCGAAGCACCCTGATATGCCAATATATGCAGTCGTAGGTGATATTTGTGCTTCGGGCGGGTATTATGTTGCCTCTGCGGCTGATAAGATCTATGTTCACCAGTCAAGTATGGTGGGTTCAATTGGTGTTATTATGAATGGTTTTGGCTTTATTAATGTAATGGAAAAGCTTGGCGTGGATCGGCGATTGTTAATCGCAGGTAAGCATAAAGCATTATTGGATCCATTTTCTCCGGTTAACAAGGGGGAGCTTCAGCATATGCAAACCTTGCTGGATAATGTTCATCAACAGTTTATTTCGGCAGTAAAGGTAGGGCGAGGGGATCGCTTGTCAGAATCAGAGGATATTTTTTCTGGTTTGATTTGGACGGGTGAGCAGAGTGTAAAGCTTGGATTGGCTGATGATATTGGTAATGTTGATTCAGTAGCAAGAGATGTTATTGGGGCAAATAACAAGCTGAATTTTACACCAGAAGAACGCTTATTGGATAAAATTGCAGGAACGCTGGGTGC
>JALSLS010000299.1 GCA_026988195.1 Methylomonas sp. | reverse complement strand
CATGTGATAAAAATACTGACTTCAGATGGGCGTGTTCAATATCTTAATGTGGATGCAGAAACCGGAAAACTTATTAAATAAGAGAAGCTGATGCGTATTTTAATTGTCGAAGATGAGCAGGTATTAAATCAACAAATCCAAACGTTTTTTTTGACTAAAGGTTTTGTTGTTGATATTGCTCTGACGGGAAGTGATGGCCTTTATTTGGCAAAGGAATACCCTATTGATGTAGCAATTATTGATATAGGCTTACCTGATTTTTCAGGGATAGAATTAATTGCACGGCTCAGAAAAGAGAATATTAACCTACCCGTTTTATTGTTAACGGCAAGAAGTCGCTGGCAAGATAAGGTAGAGGGTCTTGAGGTGGGAGCGGATGATTATTTAGTTAAGCCTTTTCATTTTGAAGAGCTTTTGGCTAGGGTTAATGCTTTATTGAGGCGGTCACAAGGAAAAGCTCATCCAGTTTTGAGTTTTGCCAACATCGAGCTTGATAGTTTGTCGCAGGATGTTGCTGTTGATGGTAAAAGAATAGAATTGACTGCATATGAATATAAGGTGCTGGAATATCTTTTGTTTCGAAAAGGCGAGGTGGTTTCTAAGACTGTTTTGACTGAGCATATTTATGATGAGGATTTTGATCGGGATAGCAATGTGATTGAAGTTTTTATTGGTCGATTACGAAAGAAAATCGACCCAGAAGGAAAAACAAAACCTATTGAGACGTTGCGGGGAAGGGGGTATCGAATTCCTTTAGATGCTGAATAATTAATGTGAAAATAAATTCCTTAAGCTTTCGGCTTTTAGTTTCTGGGGGTATTGTACTGACTGCATTTTTTGCTTTGGTTTCTTTTGTACTTGAACAAGGGTTTAAAGAAAGTGCTGAGCAGGCTTTAAAGGAAAAACTTCAAATCCATATTTATTCTCTTATCTCGGTTGCTGAATTAACTGATATGTTGGAACTAAGTATGCCTGATACACTTAGGGAGCCTAGGTTTTCTAACCCTAGCTCTGGCTTGTATGCCTCTATTTCTCAAGTTAATAACATTTTTGTTTGGCGGTCTCCCTCTGCCGTTGGGATGGATTTCCCTGTGCCCGCGTCTTTAGAGGCGGGGCAGTCTATCTTTTTAAAAAATACTGAAGGTTATTTTATCCTTCATTATGCGGTCATTTGGGAGAATAAAGAGGGCTTTGAACAGTATTATGTTTTTTCTGTCGCAGAAGATGGAGCGTCTGTTGCTAAGCAGGTGGATGGTTTTAGATTGACATTGAGATTATGGTTGCTTTTTACAGGTATTTTGCTGGTTTTAATTCAGTTTCTAGTCTTGCGTTGGAGTTTGAAACCTGTAAGGGTTATTGTGACGGATTTGGAGGCTATTGAAGCTGGGCAAAAGTTGCGTCTGGATGGTCAATACCCAAGTGAGTTGCTTGGGTTGGTGGGTAATTTAAATGCCTTAGTCAGTAGTGAGCGAGCGCATTTGGAGAGGTATCGGAACACGTTGGCTGATTTGGCTCATAGTTTAAAGACACCGCTAGCCATAATAAGAGGCTGTATAGAGCCTGAGAAGGTAAATAAAGGGCAGGTAGCAGAACAAATTTCTAGGATGGATGATATTGTTGAATATCAGTTGCAAAAGGCTGCGGCTAAAGGGAGGCAGCAATTAACAAGTAAAATTGATATATCTCATGTTGTAGAAAAGATTATTGGCTCATTAAAAAAAGTTTACTGGGATAAGGGTATCAGCTTTCATTTTGAGCAAGATGCGGGTTGCATGGTATATTGTCAAGAAGGCGATGTTTATGAAATTGCAGGGAATTTGTTAGATAATGCAGCTAAATGGTGTAAAAAAACAGTTAATGTTAGTTTAATACAATTAAAACGTGAAGGCGATGAGGGTTATTCATTTATTTTGCGGATCGAGGATGATGGACCTGGTATTCCTGATGAGAAAATAGATGATATTTTGCTACGAGGTGTCAGGGCTGATGAAAATATACAGGGACATGGTATTGGAATGGCGGTAGTTAATGAATTGATAGTCTTGCTGGGGGGGAGGTTAACCGTGGAGGGTAATAATGAGCTGTCGGGCGTGTGTTGGCAGGTTTATTGGCCCTAAGAAGTGGGGGGTGTTAGTTAAACCATATTAAATCCCACTTTTATAAATAAGCTGTTGCTTAAATTATTTTATTAAAGCATAATACCGCTTCTTTCAGCTACAAGCTGAAAACATTATGGATGCTGTGTCGGTCCTCTCGCAACGATACGCTGTAAACTCCGCCAGGCCCGGAAGGGAGCAACGGTAGCAGCAGATTCGTGTGCCGAGATGTGGCTGGCATGGTATCCGCCCAATTTTTTTTCCTCAGAGTCTCTAATGGCTTATCAGGTTTTAGCCAGAAAATGGCGCCCTCAAAATTTTACTCAACTCGTTGGTCAAGAGCATGTCAGCCAATCGCTTAATAATGCGTTGCTACATGATAGACTTCATCATGCCTATTTATTTACTGGAACTCGAGGAGTCGGGAAGACAACTGTCGCAAGAATTTTTGCAAAAGCAATAAACTGTGAAAACCTTGTAGAGTCCAACCCTTGTGGTGTATGTGATATTTGTCAGGCTTTTGATGAAGGTCGATTTCTTGATTTGATTGAGGTTGATGCAGCATCAAGAACTAAAGTTGAAGATACCCGTGACCTACTAGATAACGCGCAATATGCTCCTAATCAAGGTAAGTACAAAGTCTATTTGATTGATGAAGTACATATGCTTTCAGGGCATAGTTTTAATGCTTTGCTTAAAACATTAGAGGAGCCCCCGCCGCATGTTAAATTTTTATTAGCAACCACAGACCCCCAAAAAATCCCTGTAACTGTTTTGTCTCGATGTTTGCAGTTCAATTTAAAGCGGCTACTACCAGAGCAGATTGATATGCAAATGGCTTATATTTTAGGCCAGGAAGGACTTAAATATGAAGAAGGTGCATTAAAATTATTGGCGAGAGCTGCTGACGGTAGTTTGCGTGATGGTTTAAGTTTATTGGACCAGGCAATTGCTTTTGGTAATGGTGAGGTTGGGCTGGATATAGTGGCTGATATGCTGGGTACAGTGGCTCAACAACCCGTAGATGAAATTTTAGTTGCATTGGCAAATAATGATGCGGCTGAGCTATTGCAGAAAATTTCTGTTATCGCAGATTTAACCCCCGATTTCTCTGAAATTTTACAGCAAATTCTAAGGGTATTGCATCGGACTGCCTTACAGCAAGCTGTGCCTAGTTTTAATGATAAACAGATTGATTCTGGTGTCGTTAACCAGTTGGCCAAAAGATTATTGGCTGAAGATGTACAGCTGTTCTATCAAATTGGGCTGGTCGGCCAGCGAGATTTGGAATTGGCGCCAGACCCGCGGGGTGGGTTTGAAATGGTTATGCTTAGAATGCTAACGTTTAAGCCAGAAGGGCTAGGAAAAAAGAGTAGCTTGTTGCCTGCCATAGAAAATACGGCAAAGGTTTTAGCGGTTGAAAAGGCCGTAGAGCCTGTAGTAACAGCTGATTATCAGGTGAAAAAAACAGCTTACTCAAGTGGAAGTGAGTGGGCTGAGATGGTTGTCGCCATGAAGGTTGGGGGGATGACACGAGAACTTGCAAATAATTGTGTGATGGAAAGTATTGATGATAGCGCTTGTTATTTAGTGTTGACGCCAGGGCATAGCCAGTTGGTTAGCTCGAGAGCTCAAGATAAATTGCAACAGGCATTGCAGCAACACAGAGGTAGTGCCATTAAATTGCATATTAAGGCGGAAGAAACAGCTAGTGCTACGCCAGCTCAGCAGATAGTGCAAAAACGAGAAAACAAACAGCAATCAGCAGTGGATTCTATTAATGCTGATGAGGGTGTGCAAGCATTGAAAGATAGTTTTGGTGCTAGGGTGATGCCGGGTACAATTGAGTCATTGTCAGAAAATAAAAAATAAATACGAGGAATATATGAAGAACGGTCTGGGTAATATCATGCAGCAAGCTCAAAAAATGCAGGAAGATATGAAGAAGGCGCAAGATGAATTGGCAGCCATGCAGACTCAGGGTGAGTCGGGCGGTGGGTTAGTGTCAATCATTATGACAGGAAAGCGCGAAGTTAGAAAAGTCTCGATTGATGATTCATTGCTGGGAGACGATAAAGATATGTTAGAGGATTTGGTTGCAGCTGCCTTTAATGATGCGGTGCATAAAGTGTCTAAGATGAAAAAAGAAAAGATGGCTGAAGTAACTTCAGGATTACCGTTGCCTCCAGGTTTTCAAATGCCTTTCTAATGCAAGATAAGGGGTTGTTGGGGCAATTAATTCAAAATTTATGCTGCTTGCCTGGGGTAGGGTCTAAGTCTGCTCAGCGAATGGCATTTCATTTATTGCAGCGTGACCGAGGTGGAGCTAAGCAGTTAGCTGATACTTTACTGAATGCAATAGATAAGCTTGGCTATTGTCAGATGTGTAGAACCCTGACAGATACTGAAGTGTGTGGTATTTGTGCTCAGTCCTCAAGAGATAGGTCCGTCATATGTGTCGTTGAAAGCCCTGCAGATGTTTGGATTGTCGACCAGGCAACAGTTTTTAAGGGTTTGTATTTTGTTTTGCATGGGCGGTTGTCGCCGTTGGATGGTGTTGGGCCGGATGAAATTGGCTTGAGCCAATTGCAGCAGCGGTTTGTGCAAGGTGAAGTAAAGGAAATAATTTTAGCAACCAATTCTACAGTGGAAGGTGAAGCGACCGCTTGTTTTATTGCTGAGGTTGCTAAAAAGTATAAGATACAAGCAAGCAGGATTGCTCATGGTATTCCCATGGGTGGGGAGTTAGAGTTCATAGATAGCGGGACTTTGTCTCATGCTTTTTCTGGTCGAAGGGAAATGATTTAAATTAAGGTGTATGAGGAGGGCGTGGTGAGTGATTGTTTGTTTTGTAAAATGGTCGAAGGCGAAATTAAACCCGACATGGTTTATCAGGATGATTATGTTTTCGCTTTTAGGGATATAAGTCCGAAGGCTCCAGTTCATATCTTGATTATTCCAAAGCAACACATAGAAACTTTAAATGATCTGAATGATGCTGGTTTGGCTGGGCACTTATTAAAGACTGCAATTCAGCTGGCTAAGCAAGAAGGCTTGGCCGAGGAAGGCTATAGAACAGTTTTTAATTGTAATAAAAACGGTGGGCAAGAGGTGTTTCATTTGCATATGCACTTATTGGGCGGGCGACAAATGAATTGGCCACCAGGTTAGTTTGTGGTGTTATGTAGAGTGTTTATCATTATTTTGCTATAAAAGGGTTGTAAATTTTCTTTGAATGGTTATAATAACCAAATCGATGTAAGCGAGCGTGGCGGAATTGGTAGACGCGCTGGTTTTAGGTACCAGTATCTTATGATGTGAGAGTTCAAGTCTCTCCGCTCGCACCACATTGGTAAAATATAGTTGACGATGTTCATCGTTTGCTTCTCAGCAGGTTCAAGTGCATTTGATTTATCAATTTATCTATATTTAATTAAATTGGTATTAGATGAAAGTTGGGCTAATATAAGTTAAGAATTGCCGTCATGTCGGTATATATTAAAATCACACATTGTTTGAGGTAAAGTAATGCAAGTTTCTGTCGAAAAGACATCGGAATTAAGTCGTAAGATGACTGTTAGTCTTCCTGAAGAAATGATTCAGGAAAAAATGGATGTTCGCTTTAAGTCGTTAGCACGTGAAGTTAAAGTCGATGGTTTTCGCCCTGGAAAAGTTCCTGCCCGTGTTGTTAAAAAAATGTATGGGGAACGTGTAAGAGGCGAGATTGTAGGTGATTTAATCCAGTCTACCTACGTCGAAGCATTACAGAAAGAAGGAATAAACCCAGCTGGTTATCCGCATATTAATTCGAATAATGATAAAGAAGGGTTTGAATATACGGCTGAGTTTGAAGTTTATCCTGAAATTTCGTTAGATGGAATCTCTACTTTAGATATTAAAAAACCTGTTGCTACTGTTGAACAAGTTGATCAAGATGCAATGGTTGCAAAACTAAGAGAGCAAAAGAAAATCTGGGCAGATGTCTCGCGCGCATCAGAAAAAGGTGATCGAGTAACTGTTAGTTTTTCAGGTGAGTGTGAAGGCGAAAACTTTACAGATGGAAAAGTAGAAAATTATGCTGTGGAAATTGGGGAAGGCAAAATGATCCCTGGTTTTGAAGATGAATTAATAGGTTTAGAAGCCGGCGCTAATAAAACGTTTGAAGTGACTTTTCCAGAAGGATATGGAAATGAGAAGTTGGCAGGTAAGCCGACAACATTCAATGTTGAGCTGTTTAAAGTTGAGGCTGCTTCTCTTCCTGAAATTGATGAAGAGTTTATTAAAGCCTATGGGGTAGAGGATGGATCTATTGATTCATTTAATGCTGATGTGAAAGCCAATATGGAAAGAGAGTTGGCGTTAGGTTTAAAAGGTAAGTTGAAAAATGCAGTGATGGATGAGTTGTATGACAAAATACAGATCACTATTCCAAATGTGTTGATTGATGAAGAAGTAAAAAATGTAATGAAACCCTATGAAGCTAATGCTAAGCAGCAAGGGATGAGTGTTGAAGATCTTGATTTGCCAAAAGATTTGTTTGAAGGGCAAGCTAAGCGTAGAGTTGCTTTAGGTCTTATTTTGGGTGAAATCATTAAGAAAAACGCTATAAAAGTTGATGATGCCAAAGTTAAGTCAACAATTGAAGACATGGCAAGCAGTTATGAAAGACCAGAAGATGTTTTGGAATGGTATTATGCCGATGAAGCTCGTTTAAATGAAGTTAAGCAAATGGTTTTAGAAGATCAAACCGTTGAATGGGTTGTTAGTCAAGCTAAAGTTACTGATGAAACGGTTAGATTTGAAGATGTTATGGAAAAACAGCAACAACAGTAATAATAACGATCTAGATACAAGGTTAAATATGAATCAGTACAATGACTTGAACTTATCAACTTTTTCTCCGCAAGCTGCGGGGGGCTTAGTGCCTATGGTGATTGAGCAGACTGCTAGAGGTGAGCGTTCATATGATATATATTCACGCTTATTAAAAGAGCGGGTTATTTTCTTGGTGGGGCAAGTAGAAGATTACATGGCTAACCTTGTTGTTGCTCAATTATTATTTCTGGAATCAGAAAATCCTGATAAAGATATACATTTGTATATTAACTCGCCAGGAGGTTCGGTGACTGCAGGGATGGCAATATACGACACGATGCAGTTTATTAAATCTGATGTTAGCACTATGTGTATTGGTCAGGCTGCAAGCATGGGGTCTTTATTGTTAACGGCAGGAGCAAAAGGTAAGCGTTTTTGTTTGCCTCATTCTCGCGTTATGATCCATCAGCCTTTAGGTGGCTTTCAAGGGCAAGCATCAGATATAGATATTCATGCACGAGAAATTTTGCTAATCAGAGAAAAGTTAAATAATATACTATCTCATCATACAGGCCAGGATGTTGAAACTATACAGAAAGACACTGATAGGGATAACTTTTTGAGCGCACAGGATGCTGTAGAGTATGGTTTGATAGATAAGGTGTTATCCAATAGATTGCCAGAAGAGAGTAAGTAACCTTGCATGTTAGTTGGTTTTTAGGGTATCGTTTGAATTTTGGTTCTATGTTAGTTAGAGGCTTTGTTTATGAGTAAAGACAAAAAAGGCAGTAAAGATGATGAAAAATTACTGTATTGTTCATTTTGTGGAAAAAGTCAGGATGAAGTAAGAAAGCTAATTGCTGGGCCATCAGTTTACGTTTGTGATGAATGTGTTGAGCTGTGCAATGATATTATTAAGGAAGAATTAGAAGGTGATGTTGAGCCAGGTGATGGAAAGCTACCTAAGCCAAAGGACATTAAAACTGAACTTGATAGTTATGTCATCGGCCAAGAAAGTGCAAAAAAAATATTGTCAGTGGCTGTTTATAATCACTATAAGCGTTTAAAAAGTAATAATAAGAAAAACAACATTGAATTAGCAAAATCTAATATTTTACTGATTGGACCTACAGGGTCAGGTAAAACATTGCTTGCAGAAACGTTGGCACGTTTATTAGATGTTCCTTTTACTATTGCTGATGCGACAACGTTAACAGAAGCAGGTTATGTTGGAGAGGATGTTGAAAATATCATTCAAAAAATCCTGCAAAAATGTGATTATGATGTTGAAAAAGCGGAAACAGGGATTGTTTATATTGATGAGATTGACAAGATTACCCGAAAATCTGAAAACCCATCAATTACTAGAGATGTGTCAGGTGAAGGTGTTCAGCAAGCCTTGTTAAAGCTAATTGAGGGGACGGTTGCATCAATCCCTCCTCAGGGTGGGAGAAAGCACCCTCAGCAAGAATTTTTACAAGTAAATACAGCCAATATTTTATTTATAGTAGGTGGTGCATTTGCTGGGCTGGATAAGGTTATACAGGATCGTACTGAGAAGGGTGGTATTGGTTTTTCTGCTGATTTGAAGACAAAAGATCAGTCTAAGAATGTTGGAGAGCTCTTTGCTGAGATTGAAGCAGAGGATTTGGTTAAATATGGTTTGATACCTGAGTTTGTGGGGCGACTGCCGGTTGTTGCTACATTGGAAGAGTTGGATGAAGAGGCCTTAGTTGAAATTTTAACTAAGCCAAAAAATGCATTGATCAAGCAGTATCAGCATTTGTTTGAAATGGAAGGAGTGGATCTTGAATTTAGAGATGATTCTTTATTAGCCATTGCTCGTAAATCTATGGAAAGAAAAACAGGGGCAAGAGGGTTGAGAACGATTGTTGAAAATGTTCTTTTGGATACCATGTACGAAATTCCATCTGCAGAAAACATAAGTAATGTTGTGGTTGATGAAAGTGCAATTTTAGGAGATTCAGAACCTATTCTTGTTTATGAAGAGACTAAGCAGAAAAAAGCATAAAAGCTAGGTAATAATTTATTAAAAAAGAGGAGGCTTGATGACAAGCCTCCTCTTTTTTTTGCTTAGGAATATTATTAAGAATGATCCTTCCCAAGCATTATAATTTAGCTACAAGGCACTCTGTTTAGAGGTAAAAGTTAAGTAAGTTGATGTAGGATGTGCTGACGATAGGAAGCGCATCGCTTGCAATTGATGCGCTTCCTATCGTCAGCACATCCTACTTATTTTCTTACCTTAATGGCAGTGAGGCTCTCAGTG
>JALSLS010000298.1 GCA_026988195.1 Methylomonas sp. | reverse complement strand
ATGCCGCTTCTCATTCCATATAAGATATTGAAATACAATACGTATTATAACTTATTCAACTATTTTTACCGATTACCATACCGATATTAAAAAACGTCATAACCATTTGAATTATATAATTTATTAAGGATTCCTTACAGATTATTTGCCGATGTACCCCCCAAACTCATTACTCACTAATCCCTTTCCGTCTTTACCCAATCACGTTGCCTATTTAACAGAAATGAAAAATAGAGAGGGATTTTTCGTAATATATAAAAAGGGATCCCACACAAATCTTTCAATGTCATGATTTCTCTTGCAAATTTAAACCAAGCTGTAAAAACTGCAGCCATAAAAAAACTGATTAAAATTGAAAGTATCTGTATAGGTACTGTGTTATTCGTTATCACTGTTAGAACAGCAGCCAAACTAACTGCAATCATTAAACACAACCCTAACAAACTTAGAGGAGGAACTGATAAATCTAGAGCCATACCTAATAACTTTTTATCTTTCTGTTTAATTGCTGCTGCTATAAGTCTTGGTACTTCAGAGATGATTGTCGTAAGATGTCCATGCTCCCATCGTTTCCTCTGAGTATTGGTAATATCTTGAGAAACAGGAAACTCACTAGTCACCACAGCACCGGGACAAAACGCTGGCGCATAACCTAGCACTGCCAGGTCGATACCTAGCTTCATATCTTCAACCATATTGCCATGAGCCAGATTAACTTTCTGAAGCAGCTCCCATGGAAAAGCCATCCCACTTCCCATAAGTTGGCAAGGCAATTCTAAATACATCGCCCCCAGTGGTCTAACCTGATTTTTAACTCGCCAAGCAAATTCAGCTACTGCCTGAGTAAGTGATTTATTTTCTGGAGCTTCCATAAGGTAAAGTGCTTGAACAGGTTTATTCTCACTTACTGCCTTTTTCGCCAAAAGGTCAATGCATGTTTCTGATAACTTGCAATCTGCATCAATAATAATAACAATTTCTGGCGGCTCATTATCGGCCAAAAACTGAAGACCAAAATCCAGAGCATAGCCTTTTCCACATTGAGTTTCATCCCTACGCTCAATAACGTGTTTTGAAAACTTTCTTGCTATATTAGCCGTATCATCACTGCAATTATCCGCTACAACCAATAGCCTGTCATTATTTTGTAATTGAGGACTAATCGAATTTAACGTTTGACTAATAATTCTTTCCTCATTATGAGCCGGTATAAGAATTGCGATAGAGGGTCGTCGACCTTCCTTTGCAGTAGAGGGTATGGTCTTAACTGCTGCTACAGCTACCTGTACTGTAAAAAACAGCGTTGGTATTGCCAGAAGACAGGAAAACACAATAACCAAATAATTAATAAAATCCATTAGGGATCCTTGTTGTATAAAATTTAGAAAGCTCTATTCGCTTTTTTTATCACAAATTAAGAGAAGTCATAACAAATTTGCAAACAAATCACTCAGTTTTTTAGCTTCCGATGTTATTGCATGTTCTTTGAGAACATACTGCCGTCCCGCTTTCCCCATCTTAGCCAGAGCTTGTGGAGAAGCTTGTAGTGCCGTAATCATAACGGAGGCTAACTCATCTACTGATCCAGGAGGCACCAACCAGCCTGTTTCTCCATTAACAACTAATTCTGGAATACCCGCAACATAACTACTAATGACCGGACGCTCCAACGCCAAGCTTTCCATTAATACGACCGGAATTCCTTCAGCAAAACTAGGTAGAATCATTGCCCGACTATCTGTAATTAATTGCCGCACATCTTCACTACCACGCCAACCAAGAAATTTAATATTATCTTGCAACCTTAACTTTTTAACATGTTCTTCAATATATGCTCTCAACTCACCTCCGCCAACTATCAGCAGTTCAAATTCTATGCCTTTCTGTTTCACTTGAGCGGCTGCATCCACTAATATCAACAATCCTTTTTCAGGGTCTAACCGTCCAACAAAGATTAATTTTCTTGAATCTTTAGGTTTTGAGATAGCTTGTTTCAAAAAAAGATTATCTAGACCACAATGAACCACTTGTAATTTATGCCAGCAATCTGGTGGAGAAAACAACATACATTGACTTTTTCCAAAATGACTAATGCACACTGTCAGACTTGATGCTGCAATTTTAGCACCTAGCCCCCAATGTTCAGGGTTAAAAAACTCATGCGGACCATGCACAGTCAAACTAAAGGGTATATCTGCCAATTTTGATGCTAGTAAAGCAACGGTACCTGAACTCATGGCAATATGGTTATGTATGAGAGCTATATCCCTTTTAATAAGTTGCTCTGCCAAACTACAGGCTTCTATTAAATAGAAAAGATGCCATAAAAGTGATTTAGCTCCTGGCCAACGAATTCTCTGAGCTTGCTGAATTGCTTTTACCATACGCAATGGATGTGTTAAAGCCATTTTGATACAGCTAAGCCCTAACTTCCACTTTCCCTGCTCCAGAATATAAAAAGTAGAGGCCTGTTCTCTTAATATATCTTCTGAGACTTGTTCACTAGAATCAGCTCGACGTATTGAAAAAGTACTTACATTCCAGCCTAGATGACGAAGCTCCTCTACTTCACGTCGAATAAATGTATCACCAACTCGCGCATAAAATCCCGTGAGGTATGCGATATTGGGTTTTAAATTAGTTTTTTTTAATTCTGATAGCTGATTATTCATTCGGAAGTATTTATATTTTTTGACGGTAGACTTTCAATTAACATATCCTTTAATGGGCGAGGTGAACTTGATGGTAAGTATTTTCGCCAACAAGCGTTATCAAAAGAAACTGACTTGAATCGACTGCTAACTTGGGATGGGCATAATAGACTAGGGAGCTGATGTTCATGCCCTACTAATTTTGCTAAGGTATAAGCTAATTTAGCAATCAACATGATGAGCACACTGGGTATCGGAATTATCCAACACATAGACTTTGAAGCACTTCTGATATAACGAGAAAAATCCCATGCTGTCATACGGTCGTCATTAACCAAATTTATCGTTAGCCCATTAGGTAGAGCAACTGAACTTGCTAAACTCAAGGCTTCAGCAATAAATTTAATATGAATTGTACGAAGGGTTCGCTGGGGTGCAACCACAAACTGTAAAAAACCAATACGAGGCCCTATATCAGCCGCATCAATTTTTTCAGGCGAAAAAACAGCGCCAGGACGAATAACAGTCAAATTAATATCATATTTTTCACATAATTTTCGTGCAATTGCTTCTTGCTGTGCTTTAGCCTGGGAGTACGCACCTTGCTCATTGGATTCCCCTTGTATAATGGGTGATGATTCCGTTAGGGTTTTAGTGGCTTTGGACCAGTCATATACTGATATACTGCTAACCAGAATCAATTGAGTAGCAGACGCTTGATGCATTGCATGTATAAGGTTTTGAGTTCCTTCAACAAAAACCCTGTGCATCCCTGCTTGCCCACCCCATACTACGCCAGCTAAATGAATCACTGTATCCACATCCTGTGTTGCTGATGTTAATGACGCCAAGTTATTAACATCAGCAATGATTGTCGATACAGTTTTATAATTAGCAAATAGACCTGCCTGTTCAGGCCGCCTTACCATTGCGATAACACTCTTGCCCTTTTCAGATAACTCTGCAACAACAGCCCGCCCAATGAAACCAGAAGCTCCCGT
Source organism: Methylomonas sp. (assembly GCA_026988195.1). Lineage (GTDB taxonomy): Bacteria > Pseudomonadota > Gammaproteobacteria > Methylococcales > Methylomonadaceae > QPIN01. The sequence goes on along the minus strand of JALSLS010000298.1, from coordinate 9,838 downwards.
TACCAATATTTTTGAGGACAAAGTACTCTTCGATCTCATATGGCCCACTCCATCGGGTCAATAGGATCAAAACTTGACTGAACACGATAGCAACTACCATCAACTCCCGCATTATGAATAGCTAAAGCCAATTCAGTTACATGTAAGCTAAATTGAGGCGAGAGCCGGCTAAGCCGCTTTTCTTGAATAGAACTAGCCAGTTCAACAATACCTAGACTAAAATCCATACTTTGTGAGCCACCAAATTTAATCTTGGCTCTTTGCTTACCAAGCAATTTAATTTTCTTCTTAAAGGGGTTGATAATCATTCTTCGTCGTATATTGAATAAACTACGCATATAAACCTTTGACCGATAATGCCAAGTATCATCAACAAACAAAATACCCTTTTGACCAAACACTCTCAAACTATGGTCATGCGGGGCAATAATACTACAACTCAATCGAGCAACCACACCTGACTTAAATTTAATACAGGCTACGGAAAGGTCAGGACCATGTTTAACCAATGGAAAATCCGTTTCTTTATCTTTAATCTGCTCCGATGAAAAAGCGGTTACAGACACTGCTGGTCCAAAAAAAGCGGGTAGCCAACTTAGCACATAACCGGCATGTTCAAGCGTACACCCAACCTCAAATTCATCATGTGCTGGCCATGGAATACCCGAAGCACTAAACCATTTTCTATAAGGCATTCGATGAACCAGCCCATCATCCATTTCTGCATACACCGTATAAACATCTCCAATTTCCTTGTCCCGAATGGCCTTCCATAGAGTCTGCGCACTTTCCCCTAGTAAACTACAAGGAGCACCTACAATCTGCAAATCTTTTTTCTCTGCTATTTCAACCAGTTCATTAGCATCGTCGAAGCTCATTGCCAAAGGCTTTTCTGAGTACACATGCTTGCCAGATTCCAAACAAACCTTAGAAACTTCATAGTGTGAATCTGGATTAGTAAGATTTACAACAATTTGAATACGTTGATCAGCAAGCAAAGCATCTATCGACGGGTAAACTTCCAGACCATGAAAACTAGCAAAATGCTCTGCACGTTCTGTATTCCGATCCATCACACCAAGTACTTTAAGCTCGGGATGAAGCTGTAATGTAGCCAGGTAATAATCTGCTACGAACCCGCAGCCTATGATTGCAATATCCATGTTTTCCTCTTTTATTATCCTGTGTTTTTAAAATTAATTTGCGTCAATCAAAGCTAAATTAAAACAGCTTTTCCACCCTTTCAGTAAACCTACTATTTATGGCCTTTTTAACACGACTTTGCTTAACCTAATCGTGAATATCTGTACAAAAGGAGGGTTACTCTAGGTACTGCCAATAATATTTTCTCAATTATAAAATCATTCCTGATTACCCATGAGCTTCCGCCATTTTAACAAAGCCAACATTGCAACCCCGTCATTCCTGCATTCTCTTAGCAGGAATCTAGTCTACTGAGAATGGATCCCCGATAAAAAACCTCGGGGATGACGTGGTGCATCTGGTTTTATTGGTTTCCCATCTGATTTGGCGGAAACTCATGGGTAATCAGGAAATCATTTATACTCAATAATTTCATAGCGTTGTTGCAACCTATTCTGGTGAAATTTAAGCAACCCGATTCCTTCAGCAAACTTTCCTATCACGATAAAACTGGCATATAAAATAGCATCATATGGTATGTCACCAAGTTTCCGGCGATACCGGAAAACTCGAAAACCAAGTACTGGATAACCCGCTAATAACAAAGCACTCCAGCCGCTTGATGGCATAATCGTAAATATAACCAATAACGGCAACCCAATTCCCCACAACCAGATACTGCTTCGTTCCCTGACACAATCTCGCGCGGCTGAACTACCATTTAAAAATGCCCGATGAGCAATGGCATGACCTCCTCTTATCGTACGTTTCCACCACTGAGAGAAATGATGCATGTCAGCATCATGTACAGCCATCTGATAATCAATCTTGACTACCTTATAATTAGCTAAAGCCATACGTACGGCAAGTTCGGGTTCTTCTCCTGCTACTAAATTGGGATTAAAACCTTTAAGCTGGTTAAATACATTCGCGCTTATCATTGAAATTCCACCAAGGCCGGCACTGTCAGTAATATCACCAACAGCGGACATTCGCCACTCCATCGCACATAAATGATTGTAAATTGAGTCTTCTGGATGTAACTCTTGAAGATGCCCTACAACCGCAGCATAGTCAGCATGTAATGCTAATTCATTACTAGCCTTTTCCAACCAACTATCAGAAAGTGTACAATCCCCATCAATAAACTGAACAAACTGAATCGTAGGGTTTTGTTTATACAAATAAGCAAAACCTTCATTGCGAGCACGAGCGGCAGAAAAAGGTACTGATTCATCCAATTCGTGGATATGAACCCCCATTTCTCTAGCAATTAAAAGGGAGTGATCAGTCGAACCAGAATCTACATAAACCACATCCTCTGCTGAAGGACATACAGATGCTAAGCATTCCCGCAATCTTTCCCCTTCATTCCGTCCTATCACAACAACACCTACATTCATTGCCCTAAACTCCAAAATGATAACAATCGACTATTCATGGTTTAATTTAAATATAAAAAATTAATGGCTAATAAAGCACTGGTTAAACTTTAAAGGGTCTGTCATTTCGACCAGCGAGAAAAAAACATCGAAAATTGAAGTAAACTCATTCTTAACCATATTGCATCTATCCTAATTATATGTAACCGTTCAGTCCACCTCTTTGGAAAAGAGGGGTAGGGGAGATTTTATTAGACAAATCCCCCTCAATCCCCCTTTTTCAAAGGGGGAGGTGAACGGTTACAATTATATTTGCACTTTTGGTAATTTAAACCCATTCAAAAAAGTACTATTGCGAATAAAATCTATCAACATTTTTGGTGGATCATTATCTGGTTTTCCTTGCAATAATCTTCGTAAACGCCAAAGTAGAAAGCCTAAAATAAAAGCTGCATCTATACACAATGAACGGAACTTTCCCTCATGTTTTAGATAAAACCGCCGCCGCGCTTGAAACCAGAATTGAGGCCGTCGTTTAATAATTTTTTTGCTTATACCACTAGAAGCGCCTTCAAGATGAATTACCTGGCTTTGTGGCACATACCACACATCCCAGCCTGTCTGACAAGCACGCTTGCAAAGATCGACATCTTCGAAATAAGTGAAGTAATCTTCATCTAATAACCCAATCTGCTTGAGCATTTCTGTTCGTAATATCATGCTAGCACCAGATACCCAATCAACTGGTGTTGCTTTTTCTGGGGGTATCATTGCCACATTCCAGCGAGATAATAGCCGTGAAACCATACCAAGTTTAAGACTATGATCAAATTCAGATGCTATACCAGGAAAACGAAAGGGTGAGCATTGATGCTCACCTGTTTCTGTTAACAATTGACTACCTGCAATACCGACAGCAGTATGGCAATCCATAAAATCGATCAGCGTTGTTAATGAGTCATCCGTCACTAAAGTATCCGAATTCAATAACAAAAAATAATCAGGTACATTGTCACTTTCCATCACGCCTTCAATAACCCGGTTATTTCCCCCAGTAAACCCCAAGTTTGTCGATGAAACCAACAAGTCCACCCATTGATTCCATTGATTGCTCTCTATCGTATCGCTTAATGTTTTTACTGCATCAACACCCGTCCCATTCTCCCAGACGATAACCTTTGCCGTTCCACTATTCACAACATCACAGCAAGACAGTGAATGCAGGCAGTCAACGGTTACATCTGTGGCCAGATAGTTAAGAATGACGATAAGTAATTTTTTATCCATTAATAATCACGCTATATTTTGTAATTCATCATAGGTCTTCACCCATGAAATGATTAAGTAAACCTTGGTAAATAAATTGTAAAACAGAACAAAAAACTATATTAAATTTGTTAGTCTTCTTCGAACCCTACCGATCAAACTTCGATCTCTTTGTATGGTTTCTGTTTTTAGCTGTTTTTTTACAGGCTCAATTAAAATGTTTTTTGCATCTTCAGCAATCCATTGTGCATATTCATCAGAATTATTAAAACCCCTAACTCTAGCAGTCAAAGCTGCATGTTCTGCGAGTGAGTCGTCATTTTTGTATAAATAGTGACTAGATCTAGGGTCATCCATGTTGTGAGCATAAACAATAGGCAAAGGAAAACCATTAACATAGCCATCACGTGTCATACGGTACTGATCTATAGGAAACCCATAACCGTAATGTTCAGCGTGTATATATCTCGTTAATATTTCTTTTCTAGCTAAGAAGGACTGACCAGCAATCCACATATTCTGAAAAACTTCATTTTCCCCTAGCTGGACATATTTATGTTTTGCAAGTGATTCAACCCAATCCTCTTCCATAAAAATCCAACAACCTAGCATGCCCGCATTAGCATTATTCCTCACTATAGGGGCTATGGTTGAAATCCAATCATGGGGTAGCAAGATATCATCATCAATTTTCCCTACCAAGTCACTGCTTGCTTGATCAAAAAACCACAGTGTCGGTGTACGCTGCTTAACGTTTTCCTTCGAAAAGTTCTTTTTTACTACCCTTGGGTCGTCTAAGGAAGCAATAATATCTGCCGTTCCATCCTGTGAATTGTTATCCCAGCAATGCAAGCGAAAATCAGCGTCACCCGCAAGTAAGTTGTTTATTGTTTTCTCAACATACTGGCGCCGATTCCAAGTTATTAATAATAAATCTACTGCTGCCACTGCTAATTACTCCCTAATAAATTGTTTACTAAACCTTCCATCCTTTCGATATGAAGGTTTTCATCAAATAATTCCATTGCTCGAATTCTGGCATTTTTTCCCATTGCCTCTCTCAACTCATAATTTGTTAATAAATCAACAATGGCATCACTGACTTTTTTATCGAAGTCAACATCATCCAAGTCAAATAAACACCCTGTTTTATTATTTTCAACCACTTCAGGAATTCCCCCCACATTTGAAGCGACACAAGGTAAACCAGTTGCTTGAGCCTCAATAAACGCTACCCCCAGCCCTTCTTTCTCACTTAAAAGAACTTTAAGCCATGCTTTGTTTAATAGCTCAACAATTTTATCCTGAGATAAGACCCCCCAAAATATAATATTTTCCTTATTTTTTTCACTAACAAGACTTTCATATTGCTGGCGATTCGGCCCATCACCTACTAGCCACAGCCTTACATCGGGTACCTTAGTTATAAGCTGTTCAAACAACTTCAGCAGTCTAGGGTGATTTTTACTGTGGCCTAATCTTGCAACACAAATTACTGTGGGTACTTGCTCTTTAATGGATGACTGACTAGGGGCAAATTTATCCAGGTCAACTCCCAAATATGACACCTTTGTTTGATTAACACCGAATGCTTTCAGTAAATCAGCCGAATATTGCGAATTAGTTACCACTTGTGAGACATTTCCCTCTAACCAATGCAAACTACGATGCGGCACTGTATGAATATCACTGCCGTGTAACCATAATACCGAAGGTCGATTTAATAATTTAGCGGCAATAGCACCTGCAATCGCATTATCATATCCAAAATGAATTAAAACCAAATCAGGGTTTTGTTGCTTAATAGCCGCCACATGACTAGCAATCGATAAGGCATTTTTTATATGCCTAACTAAATTATGCGGCCGCCAGCCTAACCAAACTTGTGTACCATATTTCAAGCCGTAAAAAAAAGCTTTCACATCAAAAGTTGCCTTATTATAAACAACATTAATTTTTGGCAATATAGCTTGTAAGCGTGCATGTTGAATGTTGCTATTATCCCCTTCAATACGTGGTATTACAGAAATCTGAAAGCCTTTGTTAAGTAAGCCATCAATCTCATTTATCACAAAGGTTTCACTTGGTTGAGGAAAAGAATCAGGAACATAAACTATGTGCATATTCATTTCACCTTACAATACTGACTGGTAGCCATATTTTTTCAATTCTGTTCCAATAAGCTTGTGTAGTATTTCTCTATCCTCCAGCTCTAACAGTTTACGTCCCTTACCAACACTACTAGTATTAATACTATTAAATACGTTTTCATGATGTTTAAGCATGGTAACATCGCCCATTTTTGTTACATTTTCACGCTGATCAATTTTTGACAAGTCATAATTTATGGCTAAAAATTCACACAGTTGCTTGATAACTTCATCAGGCTTAGCAACCAATGCTTCATAGCGAACAACATGGCAATTATCGGGATGACGTTTAGCAAAATTTTCGAATGCCTGGACTGATCCATTCCAACGCTGAGCAGCCTGCTCAATAGAGTAGCCATCTCTCGACTTTAAATATGAATTCACAACATCCACACCATCTCGAATTAAATGGATAAACTTCACATTAGGATACACGTCCCGAATCGCATTCATATGCCATACATGCATCGGAGTTTTATCCCCCCATACTTCATACGCTTGTCCATGAAAATCTGCATGATAGTGGTAAATACCGGTGATGATTTTTTCTAAACATTGCTGTTTAACAGGTAACTGTTTAAGTTGATAAGCTAGTGGCCTTAAGGAAGGCAGCTCAAAATAATCAAACTCTAGGTGATAGTCAAACTTAGCTAAAACCTGTTCAACCAGCTCATCCCAGTCAGTAGCAGAACTATTTTTAAATGCTGCGATTGCATCTGGTAATGCAAAGGTTTCAGGGGGGATATGAACTGAAGCCACGTTGGATAATTCCCTTCTTAATAATGTAGTCCCACACCGCCCTGAACCAACAATAAAAAAAGGAGTAGGGGGTTGTTCTAAATGTAGGGGGAAGTGGTGGTTCCTTTTTCTTAGTCGAAACCATTTAATTATGTTCATAAATTATCCCTTATATACAAAATATTAAAATTCATCAATGGCAGTGGAGTAGACCATCTGAACAGATTTCAAATACAATATATTTAAACATTGTTTTCTATTTACTAGTAATATTACGAATTAATTTAGCGGGAACGCCACCAACCACTGTATTTTCTCCCACATCCTTAGTAACCACTGCACCAGCTGCAACCACTGCACCACGTCCAATTGTTATGCCTTGGGTAATAATTGAGCCAGCTCCGATCCATACCTCATCTTCAACTATTATGCTTTTTGACCATCCCCCTCGACCTGTACCAGGGATATACCGAAGACCGTGATTCACCGTTTCAAACATTACTCGTGGACCAATTAGCACATTACGCCCTATAATTACTTTGTCATCAGGTACGCCGAACCTAATTTCAGTATTTATAAATGTCCCTTCACCTATTTCTATGTTTTTTGCTCCTCCAATTGGTCGTATAGTCAGAGGTCCCCAAATTTTACACTTGCCTTTTATTGTTAAGCCAGCCAAACGGTAAATAACAAACCTAACCTCGTCGAATATTCTCAACCGAGGAAGATTGTTGGCTAATGACAAAAATATTAATTCTTTCATATGTAGCTCCATATCTTTAAGGCATAATTACCCACTATAAAACCAATAATGAGTAAAACAATTGAATATATTTCTATTTTTAAACTGAATAATTTGTGTCTAATTAAGGCAAACCACATGACAGGAATGGATATAAAACCACTTAATCCAACAGTTAAAATCATTTCCTCAACTCCAAATTGATTAAAAACTTGAGGTAATGCTACAAATAAAAAAATAGCTTTCAGAGAAGCAGAAATAGTTGAATACTGTGGCAAACCCTTTGCCATCATTATCAGTGCATTTGGAATTAACACGCATCCCGTTGCAACGCGCAACAACAATAAAGTCATCATCCAGCCAGCAGCGACATACCTTTCATCATACAAATAATCCACAACAAAAGGGCTCCAGCTCATTAATACTCCAGTCACTGGCATAACAAGCATGCTTAACCATAACTTTGACCGGTTCAATGATGCTTTTAATTGTTTAGGGTTTTCCCGGTTAATCCGACTAAAGTTAGGGAATAACACTTTATGCGAAAGCTGAGAAACGATAGTAACCGGTATGTTAGAGAGCATAAAAGCAATACTATAAACACCTAACATTTCTACTGTTAACAAACCACCTAAAATCAATCTATCACCTTGATTTGCAATAAAACCGATCACGCTACTTAGAAAAATCCATTTCCCAAAAGAAAACAGCTCTTTTAAAGCGGTCTTATCCCAATGCAATTTGTTTTTTACACCAGGCAAATATTTATGTGAAAACGTCATATCGATAAAACTAGAGGCTAGCCCACCTACAGCTAAAGCCCAAATCGATTGGTATTTCCATGCAACAGCAATAATAACCATCAAAGAAACAATCTGTGCGAACAGGTTTATCAATGTCAGCCTGCCCAGCATCAAATTTCTATTAACCTGAAAAATAGCCATTGAATTAAAGCCAGCAATCACCGCACTAAAACCAACCGTAATCATAAGCCAAGGTAGCAACGGATGAGCGTATACCTGCTCTTTAACTAATAAGCCATATTGGTTTGCCCCCCATAAAAGTGCTGCTAACAGGCAAATAGTTAGCCATAAAACCCAACCTCTAATGATTTGTAGTGTCCATGCGGTATTTACAAAATTAGGTTCCTCACCTTTTTTACTTTGAATAATACTTTGGCCTAAGCCAAAATCGGACAACATTTGTACACCCATGATTAATACATTAACTATGGCCATTACCCCAAACATCTCGGGTACTAACAGACGAGTCAAAACAAGATTGCCGCCCAGTCTTATTAACTGAGACAGTAAGTGACCAATCATCACCCAACTTCCTGCTTTAATAATGTGTGTTTTATTTACTTTGTTATTCAAAACCAACTGTCTAAATTCCTTTTTTATTTAATATTCCGATTTTGTCAATCATGCTCAATTCACCTAGTTCGCTGAAGGTTACGAGCTGTAAATTTAAGCTGCTCAATCCTTCCATATAGGGCTCCTGCCATTAACCATGTCCAAGGCGACACTGAAGCATTTGGCAGTAAATCAACTATGCTGATTGCTAACAGTAAAGTGACAGCTCCAAATACAATTTGCTCTCGTTTTTCTTTAATATATTGGAGTGCCTTTACACTTCGTATAACTGGCAATGCAAGTAAAACAAACTCTGCTAAAAAACCAACCCAGCCATATTCACCCATGACGATAATCCAACGACCATCCGTAACACTCAGGTCTCTCCCTGTCCGCATATCATAAACACGATTACGTCCCCAAGAGCCCCAGCCAAACAGAGCTTTATTTCGCACATGAGCTAGTAACATCTCCTCGTTATCCAATCTAAACTGTAAAGACTGAGCTCTCTCTTTACTTATTCCTGCAGCTACATTAGATATTTGGTTTATTGGAAACCAGTCTGCCGCTCTTAACATTGGATAAAATATAACCAATAAAACCAAAATTCTAGCTATCCTTACTTGTTTTATAGGTGTTGATAGCTTAACTAAACTAACAAGCAACACGGCATAGATTAAAGATGCATAACTCTTACATAAAATTAAAACAACACCTAAATACCCTGATATAGCCCCTGCACTATACCCCTTGATAGTCTTACCTAATTTCCATAGCGTTGCAGTAGCAACAAGAGAACTCATAGCAAAAAATGAAACTAACAAACCATGCCCAATAAACACAACGGGACGAAACCCACCTGCTCTCATTTGCTGACCAAAGTCATGCGGAAAAAAACCATAAATCCAGATATGAAGCTGAGGACTCATTCGCACCTCAAAAAGCATAGGAATTGAATAATAAAGGCCTGCGATGGCAAGTGCCCATAGTAATTCTTCATGCGTTTTACCATCGCGTATTAAGCTAAACCCAAGTAAAAAAGGTAAAATAAACAGTCCCTGC
>JALSLS010000297.1 GCA_026988195.1 Methylomonas sp. | reverse complement strand
TTATGCTGCGCTAAAGGATGGCGAAATTCATCATATTACTGATGAAGTGTTTTGGCGTAAAGATGGCAGTCATTTTCCTGTTCACTACACCAGCACGCCTATTTGGGAACAGGGTGCTATTGTGGGTGCCGTGGTTGTGTTTCAAGATGTTAGCAAATTAAAACAAACCGAATCAGAGCTAGCAGTATTGCAACGACATAACCAGCTAGTCCTATCTGCTGCAGGCGAAGGAATTTGTGGCTTTGATTGTGAAGGTTTGGTGACTTTTATCAACCCAGCTGCTGCTATGATGCTTTCTTGGCCTGACCAAAACTTATCAGATCAAACTATTCATCATATCTTTGGTAAAAATGAGCCTAATGTTGAGGAGTACTGCCCTATTCATAATATCATGCAGGGTAAAAAACGTTTCCAAGCCAGCGACAAGCTCTTTTGGCGTCAAGATGGCTCTAGTTTTCCCGTTGATTTTGTCAGTACGCCGATCATGGACAATAACCAGCTTCAGGGCGTCGTGGTTATATTCAGTGATATCACTGAGCGTAAGAAAGCAGAAGAAAACCTCAAACGTGCACTTTCTGAAATTGAACAATTAAAAAACCGCTTACAAGCTGAGAATAGTTATTTACAGGAACAAGTTAATCTAAACCATAGTTTTGAAGATATTCTAGGTCAAAGTGGGCCTTTAAAAATACTCTTACACCAAGTCGAACAAGTTGCTCCTACCGAAACCAGTGTGTTAATTCTGGGAGAAACAGGGACAGGTAAAGAACTGATCGCTCGCGCCTTACATAATCTCAGCCAGCGTAAAGACCGTACTCTAGTCAAAGTTAATTGTGCCGCCCTACCCGGTAATTTAATTGAAAGTGAACTGTTTGGTCATGAAAAAGGCAGTTTTACGGGGGCAACGTCAAGGCGCATTGGGCGCTTTGAATTAGCCGATAAAGGCACTATTTTCTTAGATGAAATTGGTGAATTACCGTTAGAACTGCAAGCTAAGTTATTACGGGTGTTACAAGAAGGAGAGATTGAACGACTGGGAGACTCTAAAACCATCAAGGTTGATATCCGAATTATTGCTGCGACACACCGAGATCTTAAACAAATGGTGGAAAAAGGTGAATTTCGAGAGGATTTATTTTATCGTCTGAGTGTTTTTCCTTTAACAGTCCCTCCCCTGCGAGAACGTAAAAACGATATATCCTTACTGGTTCAGTATTTTGTTAATAAATATGCCCACAAAATGAGTAAACAGATTAATACTATCTCTGAATCGACTATGGCGAATTTACAACGCTACTCTTGGCCTGGCAATGTACGTGAATTAGAAAATGTCATTGAGCGTGCTGTCATTTTATCGCCTAAGAAAAGTTTGCTTATTCCTGAATTGCTTATACCCACTAATAATCACAAGCCAGATTCTGAAAACTTGCTCCCTCTGTCTGCGCTGGAAAAATCGCATATCATTAAGGTATTAAAAACCACAGACTGGAAAATATCAGGTGAATATGGCGCTGCATCCATTTTAGAAATGCATCCAAACACCTTACGTTCACGTATGAATAAACTGGGCATTCGTCGATCAAACACTACAACTTAACTAAATATCATTCATTTACGATATTTAGTTAAAATACAATAATTACCAGCCAGATTTACAACTAAACATACCACTATAATCCATTGTTTATAAACATATAATTAACACCACATCTGCTTTGGCATAGCTTCTGCAATAACTCTTAACAAACACTGGATTAAAGTTTTTAACTTTATCTAGTACAGAGATATTCAGAGGATAAAGCCATGAACTTAAAAAATATTACATATTTGCTCACAGTACTTGCGCTCACTGCATCAAGCCCAGCAATTGCCAATCAGCCGAATATAGTTGAACCTGTATTGGTTAATTTACCTTCATCGCCCATCGTTAATTCACAAACAGAGTTGATGGATGATGACCCATTGTCATGTAAGATCGATTCATTTATTCAACCACAAATCGCGAGTAATCAAAGCAACATCAACACAGAAGATAATATACTGCCTAAATCGTTGGAATATCTCAATGAGATTGCTCAGGCCAGTTACAACACTATGCGCAATGGCGTGATCCGCTATGTTACCAAGAAAGTTGCTTTGTCATTATTTGATTTCACTATGGATGGTTTTGCGGCAGAAAACATTGCAAACTATGTTTCTGATGGTACTAAGCCTTACCTACCTTTTGTGTTTGCTAATGGGGTAAAGATCACCAAAGTAACTCCTAAGGGAAGCACTATCATTTACAGAGCTGAAATGCCAATCTCTAAAAACCACAAGCTTGCTAAACTTCTGGCTTTGGCAGGTAAAGTCTCTGCCACAACAACTATTTGTAATGATATGGAAATGGTGGATGATTTACTGGGTCGTCATATTATCATTCAATATGATTATTACGATGCTAATGGCGAGTTCTATAGTTCATTTACTATTAATGGATAAGCTAGAGCTGTAATGATGACATTTATAATCATTATCGTTATACTTCGCGCGGTCACGACTGCGGTTTTCTAACCGCTGAGTTTTTGCCAATAGCTACGTTGCTGAAACAGTTGCGTAGCTTGCTATGCGCCTGTTTCAGCGCCTTGCTATCGACAAAAATCAGCAGCTTATAAATTCCGCATCCGTGACCGCGCGAAGTATAGTGTGTTGAATGGTGTAAGCAATTCTAAATGAATATGATCATCAGTTTTCTCAAAAAGGATTTGAGGTGGAAAAATAAGTAAGTCACTAGACATTAATAATCACAAAAGTAAAAAATATTAAACTGATAACACTCAGAGTGTTATCAGTTTCTCATATAAACCTTAATCAAGGACTACCTATAAAAGATTTATTCACCTTGGTTAGCAACTGAACTTAATTCCCCCATTTTACTTAAATTTTTTTGGGTTATTTTCACAGTATGACTTTGTAATTAATTCATAAGCCGGCAAGTTAGATGGTTGTAGTATAGAATTACTATATGTCACTTAAGCGAACCCTCATTCCTTAACTCTTACATCTCAAAAAAAATATGCAAGATTTTTTATGGATTATCGTTGCTTCAGCATTTGTTTTACTTATGCAGGCTGGTTTTATTTGTTTAGAAACTGGAATGGTAAGAAGCAAAAATAGTATTAATGTCGCTATAAAAAATTTAATGGACTTATGCTTATGTAGCGCCATATTTTGGTCTGTTGGTTATGGCATTATGTTTGGGTCTTCTATGAACGGCATTATTGGAACCAACCATTTTTTCTTTGACGCAAACTTTCCTCCGAAAACACTCGCATTTTTTGTCTTTCAAATGATGTTTTGTGGCACTGCAATTACTATTGTTTCGGGTGCAGTTGCAGAACGTATGAGTTTTAGCGGGTATATGTTAGTTTCAGCTTTAACATCCATTTTAATTTACCCCGTTATAGGACATTGGGTCTGGTCTGGAATATTAAGTGGTAACTTAACTGGCTGGCTTGGAAAAACAGGATTTATTGATTTTGCAGGATCAACGGTTGTTCACTCTGTAGGTGGTTGGGTTGCTTTAGCGGCCGTCATTATTATAGGTCCGCGTACAGGAAGGTTTGAAAAGAGTAAAAGAAAAATCCAGGGAAGCAACCTAACATTTTCTGTTCTAGGTGTTATTTTACTTTGGTTTGGCTGGTTCGGTTTTAATGCAGGAAGCACCCTATCAGTGAGTGAAAAGATCCCCCTGATTATTATTAATACTTGTCTAGCCGCGGTATTTGGCGCTTTAAGTGCAATTTTAGTTCAGTATAAATTCACCAAGACTATCAATGTCCTATCTGCGATCAATGGTGTACTGGGCGGTTTAGTTTCTATTACCGCAGGCTGCCATTTAATATTACCGTATGCCACCGTTGTGATAGCTATTATTGCAGGGGTTTTAGTCGTTTTAGGTGAACGATTATTAGAAAAGTTACAAATTGATGATGCGATTAATGTTATTCCTGTTCATTTATTTTGCGGGGTTTGGGGATCACTTGCCGTAGTATTCTTTTCTACTGAGGAACAATGGAATACTGGGCTTGATTTCTTTCAGCAATTATCCACTCAACTAACAGGTGTTGTAGCCGTCGGTTTATATTCATTTTTCATTAGTTATATTGGCTTAAAATTAATCAATATATGGTTTCCACTCCGCGTGAGCTTAGAAGAGGAACTAATGGGCTTAAATGTATCTGAGCATGGAGCAACAACGGAAACTCTTGAATTATTTAACGAAATGTCCAAGCATAGCCAGAAAGGGGATTTCTCTAAACCTGTCTATGTTGAACCCTTCACTGAAGCAGGCCAAATTGCAACTCAATATAATCACGTGCTTTCACGGGTTAATGAAGAAATAACACAAAGAGAAGACGCTATTGATTCCTTTAAAACCAGTGAATCAAGAAGAGATGCTATTTTATCAACTGCACTAGATTGTATTATTAGCATTGATAATAAGGGGAATATTATTGAGTTTAACCCAGCAGCAGAAAAATGTTTTGGCTATAGCCAACAACGTGTTATAAAACGAAATTTTATTGATTATTTTATCCCTAGTGAACAAAAGGAAGATTTTAAAAATAATTTAAAAAAGAATTTTTCTATTAATAGTCGTTTATCTCTGGATAGACATAATAAAATCACGCTACTAAGAATGCATGACGTTGAGTTTTCTGCTGAAATGACTATTACTCAAGTCGTTATTAACCACGAACAGATAAAAGAGTTTAACCTTCATATCAGAGATATTACTCAGCAACTCAAAATACAGCAAAAAATGGCAAAGCTAGCCTATCATGACCCGCTGACAAATTTGTATAACCGCAGTTTTTTTATTAATCGATTACAGCAAGAAATTGATTACTCTAATCGGCATAATACAACGCTGACTTTAATGTTTTTGGATCTAGATCAATTTAAAAGTATTAACGACAATTTAGGTCATCAAGTAGGTGATGCCGTTTTAAAAGAAGTCGCTAACCGCTTAAATGCTGTCATGAGAAAAGAGGATATTATTTGTCGATGGGGAGGCGATGAATTTACTATACTTTTCTCTCAGTTATCAAAACATTCAATTATTTGTAAAAAAGCCGAAGATATTTTAAACGATATAAGTCTACCCTTTAACTACCAAGGGTTAGAGCTAACCATTCGTACTAGCATTGGGATAACACAAAGCTCAAATAGCAACATGTTACATGAACAATTAGTACAACAAGCTGACATGGCCTTATATGCGGCAAAAGATGAAGGCCGCAATACCTTTTGTTTTTTTATGCCCGAAATGGAAGAGAAGGCAAATAAAAAATTCTTTTATGAAGCAGAATTACGTTTAGCTCTTGAGCAAGAACAGTTTTTTATGGTTTATCAACCAAAGATTTCCTGCCAAGATAATAGCATTCAAAGTATGGAAGCTTTAATTCGCTGGAACCACCCCAAAGAGGGTTTAATTTCCCCTGCCATTTTTATTCCTATTCTTGAAGAGTCGACCTTAATGGAGGATGTTACACAATGGGTCATCAAATCAGTATGCAAACAAATTTCAGAATGGAAACAGCAAAAACTTTTTGATTTTTATGTTGCCGTTAATATTTCTGGACGTGATTTTTTACTCCAAAATTTTGATCATAAAGTTAAAAAAATACTTCAGGAGCACCAGATTGAAGGGCATTGTTTAGAATTTGAGATCACTGAAACTGTACTCGCAAATAATACAGACCAATGTATAGAGGTCATGAAAAAATTAAAACAATTAGGCATCCGCTTTGCAATTGATGACTTTGGTACCGGATATTCCTCTATGAGTTATTTAAAAAAATTTCCTATTGATACATTGAAAATCGACAAATCTTTTATTGATTATTGTGATTCAAAGGCAGAAGACAAAGCTATTTGTACTGCAATTATTTCATTAGCTAAAAGTCTTAATTTAGAATTAGTCGCTGAAGGTGTTGAAACTGAAGGTCAACTCAGATTCTTAAAGGAAATGAGTTGTGATTTATATCAAGGCTATTTATTCAGCCGACCCCTACCTGTATCAGAAATCTACCCACTCATCCTTGAATCGACTGCAAGCTGACTTTTGTCGAGAACAAGATGCTAAAATAGATGTATAGCAAGCTCTGTAACTATTTTAGCAACGCCGCTATCGGCATAAAATATTAATGGGGTCACATTAAAAAATCGATTAGGTACATCATTACTTATACTTCGCGCGGTCACGGATGCGGAATTTATAAGCTGCTGATTTTTGTCGATAGCAAGGTGCTGAAACAGGCGCATAGCAAGCTACGCAACTGTTTTAGCACCGCAGCTATTGGCAAAAACTCAGCGGTTAGAAATCCGCAGTCGTGACCGCGCGAAGTATATCTACCGAGTCAACCCTATTGATTTTCCTCAATCAATTGCAACATTGCTTCCACTGACATTTTTCCGCTCATTTCGCTGCCTTCAAGTAAATTGTCTGCTAGATCACGCTTTTGACTGTGTAATTTAACAATTTTTTCTTCTATTGTATTGCTTGCTACCAGCCGATAAATAGTGACTGGACGTTGTTGACCGATACGATGTGCGCGGTCAGAAGCTTGGTCTTCAACCGCAGGATTCCACCACGGATCCATATGAATAACATAATCTGCTGCTGTCAGGTTCAGACCGACCCCACCTGCTTTTAAGCTAATTAAAAACACCTCACCGATACCAGATTGAAACGCATCAATTGCTGTTTTTCGGTGTTTAGTGGGGGTTGAGCCATCTAGATATTGATACACAATATTTTGCTTTTCCAAATAGGCTTTTATAATGTGCAAATGATCTACAAACTGGCTAAAGACCAGTGCTTTATGACCGTTGTTTTGCATTTCTGTGATAATTTCACTAAACGCTTGCAATTTTGAGCCTTGAATACTGCTTTCAGGCATAACCAGTTGTGGATGACAACAGGCTCTGCGTAAACGCATAATTTCTGCCAACATTTTGATTCGCTTTTGTCCTGGGTGATCTTCCGTATCTGCTAACCGTTCAACTGCTTTTCGACGTAAGGCTTCATAAAGAGCTGTTTCTTCAGCGCTTAATTCAACACGCAAGGTAATTTCGGTTCGTGATGGAAGCTCGGTTAATACATCCGTTTTTAAGCGTCTAAGAATAAACGGTTGAATCAAGTTTTTCAGTCGACGCCTTGCATCACGATTATTATCAGCTTCGATAGGGTTAGCAAAACGTTTATTAAATTGAGCCAGTGACCCCAGTAAGCCAGGGTTAATGAATTGAAACAAATTCCACAATTCGCCCAAATGATTTTCAATAGGCGTGCCTGTGGTGATAATTCGAAAATCAGCCTTCAAGGACATGGCTGCTTTACTTCGTTTAGCATGAACGTTTTTTATCGCCTGAGCTTCATCAGCAACCAAAGTATGCCAATTGACCTCGGCAAGTCTCTCATGCTCAGTTTGCAATAAACCGTAGCTACAAAAAATCAAATCAAAAGCACTGGCTTGTTTCAGCATTTGCAGTCGATCCCCCACACCAAACTGCCGAACCTTCAAAGTTGGAGCAAAGCGTTGGGCTTCATCCAGCCAATTTAAAATAACCGAACTAGGAGCCAATACTAAAGCGGGCCCCTGAGCGGCACGTTGCACTAAAATAGCCAATGCTTGAATGGTTTTACCTAGTCCCATATCATCCGCAAGACAGGCACCAGCACCTAAATGAGCAAGTCGGGATAACCATTGAAAACCTTCTTGCTGATAATCGCGTAACTGCGCTTGAAAAGTGGACGGTACTGAAGAGATTAAATCACCCGATGAACTTATTTTATTGAGTTGTTCTTTCCAAGATTTACTCTGTTTAACCTGCATCCCATCAGTCAAGGTTTCCATCGCCTGAGCAGCCAGCTTATGAAAACGTAAATCATCACTATATTGGTGCAAGTCATCCAGACGTTTGCGTAACTCCTGAGTCAGGGTAATAAACTGGTTTTCGCCTAAACGCAGAAAACGGCCGGGTGACTGATCTAACAGCTGCAATAGCTGCATCATGTCCATCACCTCATTGTCACCATACTGAAGTCCGCCTTGTATACTAAACCAATCGTGTTGTTTTTTGATTGAAACCTGCATTTGACTTAGCTCGGCAGCCTGCCCTAGCTGTATTTTTTTACCTTTCGGCCAGGCTAATATAACTGAATCAGCCAATTGTTGTAATTGCAATAAAGTACCTAATGCATCCTCTGGGTCTTCCAGATTCCATTCCCAATCAACGCCCCCCGTTAGTAAAGGACATTGATTGATAACCTCATCAAAACTGTCTATTTCCTTTTTTAGATTACGTTGTGCTTGAACATTTTTACCTTCTATTTCCGCAAACACACTGCTAGCACCAAGACCTGGGTGAAATAAAGGACCGTTATCGCCAAGAGGCTGCACATAACAGGCCAGTTTTAAACCAAAACCAGCGGGTTCCAGGTGAAAAACAGGGCGTGTTTCCGCCGTAATTTTTTTTGCATCAACCGCACCGCCCCCCCCTATATCGGAATGCACCGCCAATAAAGGCGCTATAGTCGATATACTGTCTAATACTTCCTGCTTAGCAGATTTAGGGATTTTTAAACCCTTTTCTCCAACAATTTTAGCGATCTGTCGCTGCTGTGGATTAAACTCTACGAGGGTCAGTTTATGCTTGCCTTGTTTTACAAAGGCAACGTTATTCTCTTCTGTAAGCCAAGGCATCAGGTTAATGAGTAGACCTTGCTTTTGTTGCAAAATTTCTAATACTGGCTCGCCAACATTTAATGCTAGTGGTGTCTGATCAACGATAGAGCCAGTTTCATTAGACCAGAATAACAAGGGATGCCCCGTTGCCATCTTAAATGCTCTGGCAATAGAAAAGTTATAACTGGTCGAAGTATACCCATATCCATTACTAACCGTTTCCGTTTCGATACACTGACAGATACGTTGATCCTGAGCATTAAGATAAGAATACTGTTCAGGATTGTCGTGTAATTTTTGTAATGCAATGGGCCGGCCTTTAGTCCATCCACGCGCATTGTATTTTTGTTCACGAGGAAACAGCATGCATTGCTGATCCCAGTAATGAATTCCCCAAACCATTCGAAATTCTGCATCGCTACCCTCAGCTTTCTCGCTGATTGGGTTGTTAACTTCTCGCAGTGCTTTTAATGCTATCTTCCATGGCTCAGCGGGTTTAAATAAACGGCTTAAATCAAGAAAATCATCGGGCGTCGATGGTGGTATTTTGCCTGTTATAAGGCTGTCACTTATCCAGGCATACCAGAACCAGCCAGACTCTAGTGCTTGTTGATTATATTTAGTGAATTCTTCTGAGGGATTTGCTTTACCTTTAGCCCAGAGTATTACTAAGTAGTGGAACAATTCATCAAAAGCGGTTGCTGAGAAACCTGCTGTTGCACGGTTTAACCAGAAACACTCTTTAAATCGTTTTTCACCTTGTTGAATATCAGCCAGCTCTTGTAGCTTTCTGGCTGTTGATTCAAATCGATGACTAGTCGGTGCTCTTAGCATCACATCAACTTGCTGATTCAGTTGATGATAACTTTTTTTATTAGCCTGTTGCAGAAGAGCAAATAAGTAGATTATTCCCCCTATATCAGGAAGTACAACATTACGTTTACGTGTCTCTTTTTTAAGTTGCTTAATGGCTAATTCAAAATAGCCAATAGCGGCATCCGTTTCACTTTGTTGAAATTTTAACCACCCCATGAGTGTTAATGCCCTGGAGGAATTTTCATCGACTAATAATGTTTCAATTTGATCTGTTTTACCTCGCAACAAGCGTTGCTCTGCCAAAACACAATTTAATCTGGGAAATTTTGTGACGGTTTGTGGATAAATAGCTTCCAAAATATCGTAATATCTTTGCTCGTTATTCAATTGGTAAACCTGATCTTGCAATAACGGACAAACAATTAATACTTTCAGTGCATCCGCTATAGTGTCAAAAAATTCAGGGTTAAACGGTACGGTGGCTAGCTGAATTAAATAAGCAACTTTATTGATACTCAGCGAATGCAAATCGCTATCATTGTTAATTTCAAGTTGTTGTAGAATAGTTTCTTCATCGTTCTGATAAAAAGCCTTACGAATTATTCTCTTCTGTGCTGATTCATCAGCCTCATAGCGATAAGAAAAACCAGATGACTTATTGGATTTTAGCTCAGGAAATACCTTTTCAACAGCTGATATAATCTCCGAAAAGTTGCCTTCTTTAACCGTTTTACGGGTAATAAGTTCTGCTATATTTGAATTACAGTATATGTTATTTTTCTTGAAAACAATCAGCCCATCACTGACCCAACGCTCTCGTAACTTTGTATTCAACAACTCACTAAGCAAATTATGACCGCTACCATCACTGGTTTTCCAGTTAAGCTTTAATAATACACTTTTGATCTCAGTTATGTTTTTGGGTGGGGAAATCACTGAAATAACCTGCAGAATACGTTCTTCATCGCGATGACAGCTTTGGTATTTTTCTACTAATATTTTTGGTATATTCATTAAAGAGATTTTTTTGGAATGATGTAACCTAATTTTTTTGCCGCTTTTTGAAATGCATTATTCGACTTTTCAGGAATAACCAGCAATTTATCATGACTATGGAAACAATGTTTCCCAACATTCGGATCAGTAGCCAGCATTTTTGCCAACGCGACACTGGAACAGTTTAATAAACGTGCATTGCCTACATCGGAAAATACATTGCAACGCTCCTCCAGTACCGCAATTTGCTCTTGTATTGCCTTTGAAAGCGGTTGCTCGGAAACCTGGTTTAAAAATTTTATAAAGACTTTTAAGTCGCCCCCTTTTTCTATTGCTTGTAACAGATAACCCTGATCCAGCCGATATGAATTATCTGTTTTAGATTGTAGGAATTGATCTAATATCATTTTTTCAGAGGGTGTTGCATCCCGTTGTAGGATGATGTTTAAATCCTCATCTGTATAAAGTAGCAGAGAGCTATTTGATTTAGGTGGCTGGTACTCTTCACTGAGTCCCAAACAATAAGATCCTAATGGGTTGATACGGAAAAAAAGCAACCCGTCATAACGACTAAAAAAATCTAAATCATCAGCACCCTGCATTCCGTTAAAATCATCACGAATATAATAGGGCGGCAAATAAGCCACATCAAGCATCCCTAAGGTAGCTAAATATTCAAACAGATAAACTAATACATATCGTCCTTGTATAACGCTAAAAGGGCATGAACTATATCCCAAGTTACCATAATGACTATCTGATATATAAAGCCGCCAATAATCAAAGATGACTCGTAAGTCGAAACTCTCAGCTTGGAGGAACCGAAAAAAATCATCCACCGCTATCCATTCATTTTGTGGGCAGACTTTTAATGCCTTTTCAATGATCAAACGTCGATTAACAACTGGGGACAGGCGTTGTCCTCTACCACTCTGACCTTTTATCACGCTGATGCGATTGAATTCATCCAATATCCCTTTGTCTCTCCATTGCTGGTAGAGTAAGCGAATGGTTTCTTCAATAGACCCTGACGATACTTTTTTGCCTTTGGCTGTTAGTTGCAGTTTGGTACCGACTCTTCTAACCAACCCCACTCCACTGCTCTGTAATAGCAAAGGCCAGGCATAAGCTCGTATCGGGGTAATTTTTCCTCCCAAATAAGCTTCTAAACCCCAGTCTTGTTGTTCTGAATAAAAATCACCTCCTAATAAAATAGCAGTAATTTTTTTTATGGTTGCTGCTCCCGCAATTTTGGTTTTCTCACCGACGACTATTTTACCCTCTTCAACCAAAGCCAGCATTGCTTGTAAGTCATGGATAACATGTGTTTCCATAGACAACATAGTGAGTTCTGTTTGACATTTATTGTCAGTATATTCCTCAATGTTCTGGTTCAGTGTTTTCACATAACTTTTTATATTATCGTCAGAACATTTAGTCAGTTGATATTGAGCGGGAGGCTGTACATAATCTTGGCATGCTTTAGCTAATTCAGCTGGCAAAATACCTTTATAAAAAAACAGCGCTAATACGCTTTGTCGACCTGCACTGCTGTTATTGGATGAAAAATAAGCGGGTAATACTCCATATTTAGCCAAAAACCGTTGCGCCTGAAACTGTCCATCCCAGTGATAAATTGTCTCAGCAACAGCCGTCTGCTCCAGCTTATTAAGGCGTTGCCAGTATTTTTCTAGTTTTACAGATAATAATTCACTACTCAAACATGAAATAATGTCCGCTTTACGGGTGAACTTAGGTTTGCCGTTGAGCAGGTTTAGTCTAGGTTTTAACTCGTCTACAGTTAAGTGATTTAGATGATTTTCAAGTGGGTTCATGCTTTTATATGATTTTTTGATAGACAAATATAACTGTCATTATACTGCGTCTAAAAGTTGATTTTTATTATTACCTTAAAAAGGCACAAGCCATTTCCATCTAACACACCCACCAAATTAACAAAATATCGTTATATTACGACATTTCGTACTAGAATCAAAGATGTTACTTATTTTACCTGCCACAAAAACAATCATAACTCTCTGTATTATATAAATAAAATATAGGGAAAGCACTTCTGGCACAGCATCTGCAATATCTCTTTTCATACTCTGATCAATTAGGAAAGAAAATGACTGAATTTACCCACCATACCTTTGATACAGCACCAATCGCATCTAAACCTTTGCTCAAAAAAGCTGAACAGAAATGGAATTTTATTCCCAATTTGCTTGCGGTGATGGCTGAGTCACCCACAGTATTGGAAAGCTATCTTACTTTAGGCACTTTGTACGATAAAACCAGTTTCAGCATCACCGAACGTCAATTGATTTTGTTGAGTATTAATCGTTATCGTAATTGTTGCTATTGTCTGGCTGCTCACGGCACCATCGCTAAAATGCAGAATATTTCTGCTGATTTGGTTAATGCGGTTTATTACAAACAGCCTTTCAATGATGAAAAATTAGATGCTTTACGTACTTTTACCCTTGAGGTTCTGGAGCAACAAGGTTGGGTAAAACAGCCTGAGCTTAATGCCTTTTATCAAGCAGGCTATAGCAAACAACATGTGCTGGAAGTTATTTTAGCAATCAGTTTTAAAACACTGAGCAACTTTATCAATCATATTAATGACACGCCAATTGATAGTGAGTTTTTAGCGGGTATGCCTGATAACAAAACAAGTTCATGTTGTTGTGAAGGTGAAGCCTAAACAATCCAGTAACTCATCAAATAAGATATAAACCAGCATCAATTGCGAAAGATGTGCTTCGTACCTCAGCACACCCTATTTCTTAAGCTTATGTTAATCAAGAAAACTATTAAAAAACCACAGGACATTAATATGAAAAACAGACCTCCCCTTCCCCCTTTTACACAAGAAACAGCGGAACAAAAAGTACAGCTGGCTGAGAATGGCTGGAACAGCAAAGATCCTGTCAAAGTAGCAA
>JALSLS010000296.1 GCA_026988195.1 Methylomonas sp. | reverse complement strand
AATTGAAACTTTTGGTACTGGAAAAATTGCTGAAGATAGATTAGAAACTATTGTTCGAGAGCTTTTTGACTTAAGACCAAAAGGCTTAATTGCTCAGTTAGATTTATTAAGACCTATTTACCGTATAACTGCAGCATATGGACATTTTGGTCGAACTGAAGATTCCTTTACTTGGGAAAAAACAGATAAAGTTGATGCATTAAAAAGTGCTGCCGGTCTTTAACAGTTATAACTGTCACAATAAAATAGGATATTAAATAGTATGAGTTCACAAGATTATAAAGTTGCTGATATGTCGTTGGCTGAATGGGGTCGTAAAGAAACTACGATTGCAGAAACAGAAATGCCAGGGTTAATGTCTTTACGCGAAGAATTTGGTGCAGAGCAGCCATTAAAAGGGGCAAGAATTGCGGGTTGTTTGCATATGACCATTCAAACAGCTGTTTTAATTGAAACGCTAACTGCGTTAGGTGCAGAAGTTCGATGGTCGTCTTGTAATATTTTTTCTACTCAGGATCATGCGGCAGCGGCTATGGCTGAAGCTGGTATCCCTGTATTTGCTTGGAAAGGTGAGACTGAAGAGGAAGCTGCGTGGTGTATTGAGCAGACAATTATTGGCGCTAATGGCTGGCGTCCAAATATGATTCTGGATGATGGTGGTGACTTAACCGTTATGATGCATGATAAATTTCCAGAATTGATGGCTGATGTAAAAGGGTTGTCTGAAGAAACTACAACAGGTGTTTTGCGCTTATATGAAATGGTTGCTAATGGTTCGTTAAAAGTTCCTGCTTTTAATGTAAATGATTCAGTGACAAAATCTAAATTTGATAATTTATATGGTTGTCGTGAATCATTAGTTGATGGTATCAAGCGCGCTACTGATGTAATGATTGCGGGTAAAATTGCAGTTGTTGGTGGTTATGGCGATGTTGGTAAAGGTTGTGCGCAATCATTGCGTGGCCTAGGGGCAACAGTTTGGGTAACAGAAATTGACCCTATTTGTGCATTACAAGCGTCAATGGAAGGTTTTCGAGTTGTAACAATGGAAGAAGCTGCGCCTGTAGCCAATATTTTTGTTACAGCAACGGGTAACTTCAATATCATTACTCATGATCACATGGCTGCGATGAAAAACAATGCCATTGTTTGTAATATTGGTCATTTTGATTCAGAAATTGAGATAGCTTCACTGCGTAAATACACGTGGGAAAACATTAAACCTCAAGTTGATCATGTTATTTTTCCAGATGGGAAACGGTTAATTATTTTAGCTGAAGGGCGTTTAGTTAACTTAGGTTGTGCAACAGGTCATCCTAGTTTTGTAATGTCTAACTCATTCTGTAATCAAGTACTAGCTCAAATAGAGTTATGGGCTAATGCCGCGGATTATAAAAATGAAGTGTATATTTTGCCTAAAAAATTAGATGAAAAAGTAGCTAGATCTCATTTAGCACAATTAGGTGTGAATTTAACTGAGTTGACAGCAGAGCAGGCTAAATATATAAATGTACCTGTGGAAGGGCCGTATAAGCCGAGTCATTATCGTTATTAAGGTTATTTTCGAATAGTGAAACTGGAAAAAGGGGCTGAATGCCCCTTTTTTTATATCTGTACTTTTTAATAAAACAAGTTATGCGAATTTCTAGGCTCTATACCTCTGATAATCTAAATAAAGGTCAACTCATTGAATTGAAAGTGGATAATGCTCACTATGCAAGAACGGTATTGAGGCTAAGTAAAGGACAGTCGATTACACTTTTTAATGGGCAGGGTGGAGAATACTTATGTAGTATTGAAGAGGTGAGTCGAAAGCGCGTTGTGGTTTTAATTGGGGAGAAAAACAGTAGAACGGTTGAGTCCCCCTTACACATTACCTTGGGATTAGGTATTTCGCGTGGCGACAGAATGGATTGGGCTGTGCAAAAAGCAGTAGAGCTCGGAGTTAACTCTATAACACCCTTAATAACTGAGCGTTGTGTGGTTAAGTTTAAAGCCGATAAAAAACAGCAGAGATTACAGCACTGGAAAAATATAGTACAGCATGCTGCTGAGCAAAGTGGTCGAACAATATTGCCAGCGTTTAATGAAATAATGGCTATTGATGATTGGGTGATAGGGCAGAAAGGGTTAAGGGTTTTTTTAGACCCTTACGCTAAACATTCTTTGGCGGAGTTAAAGCCAGAAAAGTTAGAGGTTACCTTGTTAACTGGGCCTGAGGGCGGCTTTAGCGACCAAGAACGAGGAGTTGCTATTGCTGCTGGTTTTATTTCGGTTCGCCTGGGACAAAGAATATTGCGAACTGAAACCGCATCGTTAGCGGCATTGTCTGCTGTGCAGATGTTATGGGGAGATTTTATCTGATGATTGAGTTTTTTTCAGGGCAGGCTTTTGTAAAGAAAGTTTATTATGCCTTGGTACCTTTATTAATATTACTTTTTTTTGCCGTATTGGCTTCAATATTGAGTTACCTCGTTTTAATGCTGGCAGGTGATATTTTATCAATGCGTAAACTGGTCAGTAAAGCCGCACAGATATTTTTATTATTAAGTATTTTTCCATTACGACATTATTTTAAATTAAGTTGGGCCGATATTGGGTTTGCCAAACGTACTGTTTTTTTTAAACAGGTTCTGTATGGAGGGCTGTTGGGGTTGTTGTCTTTGTTGCCTGTTATGATTATTTTGTACTTTCTTGATATTAGTGTGGTTGATCAAACTCGTGAGTGGACAGTGGGTGCCGTGGTCACGCGAGCATCATTAGCCTTGTTGTTAGCAACTTTAATTTCTTTTGGGGAAGAACCCATATTTAGTGGTATTTTATTGGCGGGATTACGCAAGAAAATGACAGCCGCTGTTGCTGTATTATTAAGTGCTACTTATTATTCAGCTTTTCATTTTGTTAAAACAAAGACTGATATTCCATATGATGAATTGACCTTAGGGAGTGGCTTTCAGTTAATGGCTGAAGCTTTTGCCAATGCATTAAACCCCGAAATTATTTCCGCTTTTATTGCTTTACTCGTAGTCGGTATTTTTTTGGCAACCATAAGAACTCAAATAGCTAATAGTATCGGTATTTGTATTGGCTGTCATGCTGCATGGGTGTGGCAAATCAAGTTGGGGAAAGATTATTTTAATACCAACCCTGATTCTGATTATTATTACTTGGTGAGTGCTTATTATGATGGTGTGGTTGGGTACTTAGTTGCGGGTTGGTTGGCGCTGGTGATTGCAGGGTATTTTATTTGGAAAAAATATAATAAAACAGTTGGCTAAGGTAGATGAAACTCCAGGTATCGCCTATCATTTATTAAAATACAGTTTATGATCGACTAGCAACCCACTTCTGAAAAAAGAAACCAATATAGATAGAGATCACCATAACCAAAGCTTCTAAGCCCCCCGAGCCTAAAGCTGCAACTGCTGGCCCTGGACAATACCCACTCATTCCCCAGCCAATACCAAATATTGCGGCACCTCCTAGTAGCGGCTTATCAATATCAGTACGTTTTGACAAGTGAAAATTTTCTTCCAAAATTGGAGCTGGTTTTTTTAATACGATTCGAAATGAAATAGAAGCTACTAGCAGTGCGCCCATCATAACAAATGCTAGGCTTGGATCCCATTTCCCGGTAATATCTAAGAAATTAATAACTTTATTTGGGTTAACCATTTGAGATAAAGAAAGGCCAAGCCCAAATAAAGTACCACTCAGCAGCGATATAATAAGTTTTTTCATAATAAATGCCTAATAAGGTAAACGGTGACCATACCTGTCAGCATAAAAGTGATTGTTGCAAAAATAGAGCGTTTTGATAGGTTTGCGATTCCGCAAATGCCATGTCCGCTAGTGCAGCCATTACCAAGTCGAGTTCCTATACCCACTAAAAATCCACCAAGCGCTATTAGCCATAATGGATATCCTTGTCGAGGTATAAAAAAATCAGGGGAAATGAAATTAAATATAACGGTTCCTAATATTAAGCCACAAAGAAAGACTGCACGCCAAATATATTCACTTTTAGGGGAGTTGAACAAACCGTTCATAATGCCGCTAATGCCCGCCATGCGGCCGTTAAATAATAAAAGAATGGTGACGCTAAGGCCAATTAAAGCGCCACCCAGTAAAGCTGAATATGGGGTGAAATTTTCCACAAAATACCTAAACTAATTTAATGATTTATATATTTAAGCTGTAACCTTTAACTTGGGTTAAAGAGCCTATGAAATATATGGGGTTCTTTATTACCCTAAAAGTTTTATACCATTACTCTTCTCCAATAAGAGATGAGTAATAGAATGTACTAATTATTAGAATAATTAAAAAAGGAGTTAACTTTTTTGCTTGATCCACTCAGCGCTAGCTTGAGCGATTTCATCAAAAACAGATTGCTCTGTACGATCAATGCGTTTGAGTAGTTTAAACGAATGATCTGCCCCATCAATGATATGTAAAACAGGTTTAGGAGATAAGGTTTCAAGTAAGGGTTCAAAAACTTTTAGCTGACATAAAGAATCACGAGTACCTTGAAAAAATAACATAGGTTCATGAATAGCTTTTAAATGATTAAAGCGCGGTTTGTCAGGTTTTCCAGGTGCATGAAGAGGGTAGCCAAATAAGATAATGCCTGCGTATAAATCTTCTTTGGAGGATAGAATGGTAGCATAACGCCCCCCCATACTTTTACCGGAAAGAAAGATTTGTTTGCGGGTTACCCCTGTTTTTTCCATGACTGTATTGATAACCTGTTGCCAAGTTTCCTCTAATACGTGAGGGGTGTTAGGTGCTTTTAACCCTTGTTCCATATAAGGGAAGTTAAACTTAACCGTTAAAATATTATGATGAGCAATACCCTCATGGATTTGAGAGATAAAGGTAGAGTTCATATCATGCCCCGCACCATGAGCAATAATTAGAACAGACTGATATTTATCAGGAATTAACCAGGTAGAAGAAATGTCTGCTTTTTTTGTGATGGTGATTGTATGATGCTCTGTTTTCATAATATTTTTGAACAAGGCGCTTTATGCGTTACAAAATGAAGCTATAGTTTAACTTAATTTTGAAAAAATGAAAAAATAACTTGACGGAAAAATGAAATATACCTAAACTGTGCCTTCTTTGCGGAGCGGTAGTTCAGTTGGTTAGAATACCGGCCTGTCACGCCGGGGGTCGCGGGTTCGAGTCCCGTCCGCTCCGCCAAAGACACCTAATTTATTAAGTAGGATTCTCACTGCTTATATCATAAAAGTAATATAAAGTCCTTGTTTTTTTGTCTGTACTTCGCCCGGTCACGGATGCGGAATTTATAAGCTGCTGATTTTTGTCGATAGCAAGGCGCTGAAACAGGCGCATAGCAAGCTACGCAACTGTTTCAGCAACGCAGCTATTGGCAAAAACTCAGCGGTTAGAAAACCGCAGTCGTGACCGCGCGAAGTATATACCCATTCACTATTTACACCTAAGTGAATGAGTTTACATATAAAATATACATTATTTTAAAGCCATAGGCTCCTAGTTATTGTTTGGCCATATTTTCATTCCTTCATAATACCGCCAAATAACTTTAAAGGTCTCAGTTAGAGTTGCATCATTATTTCTGACGCGAATAGATATATCCTCAAAAGAAAGCCAGCGACCTTCATCAATTTCGTCTTTATTTAGAATAAAGGGTCCGTTATGGTGGCAGCGATAAACCTGGATAAACTCCATGCCAAGTTGAGGTGTCGGGGGGAGTTTAAACAATAACTCTAAGTTAGATTCAATATTAATGCCTAGTTCTTCAGCAGTTTCTCTAATCGCGCTTGGGGTGTAATCTTCACCCGCATCAACATGACCAGCGGCAGAGGTATCCCAAAGCCCTTTATTCAAGTCTTTTTTCATCGATCTTTTTTGTAGAAAAAGTTGATAATTGTTATTGAAAACTAAAATATGAACGGCTCTATGAAATAATCCCAATGCATGAATTTCGGATCTTGGTCGTGAGTTGATAACGATGTCATTTTTATCTACAACAGATAGGTATTCTATAGTCATAATTTAAGTCGATTCCTAGGCTTATGTGGTGTAAGGTAATAGTTTTTAATGTCAGTGAAATAGTTTACACGATGGCAAGACGAAGTGAACATAGCCAGCAAGAAATACGAGATATGGTTTTAAATGCCGCTGAGACTATAGTGGTTGACGAGGGCTTTGATAAGTTAAAGGTGCGGAAAGTAGCTTTAGACATTGGTTATACCGTAGGCAGTATTTATATGGTCTTTAATAATATGGCTGATTTAATTATGCATGTTAAAGGCCGAACTCTAGATGATATTGCGATTCAATTAAATGCAATTGACTCTACAGAAATAGCAGAGCAGAAGATCATTTTATTGGCTAAAACATATTTATTATTTGCTTGTAATCATTTTAATCGATGGCAAATGATATTTGAGCACCAACTAGCAGATAATGAAACTATTCCCGACTGGTATCAGCAAAAAGTAAAGCAGATATTTAGGATAGTTGAAGTCGAGTTTGAAGGTTTATCAACAGCACATACAGAGGCAGAAGCCAAACAGGCCGCAAGAGCGTTATGGAGTGGTATTCATGGTATTTGCACACTGTCTTTAAGCGGAAAGTTAGACCTGTTAGGGGTTGATGATATTGAAGATACTGTAGTGTTATTAGTCGAAAATTTTATTCTCGGCTGGAAGCAAGGTAAATAATTAATTAAAGCCTTATTCAGTAAGTAGTCGACCAAAAGTCTTTTAACAAAAAAACCGCGTCATCCCCGCATGCTCTTAGCGGGGATCTTCTACGGTCACAAAGGTTCCTGCTAAGAGCACGCAGGAATGACGAGGGGTAAAATGTTAAATGACTTATGAGCGACTACTTACCTTTAGTGAAATGCTTCGTAGGAGTGCCCGCCCTCGGCAATTGCTCCTATACACCACTTCATTGTCTACTCACAAGCTACATCAGATCCTAAGAGTAGATATCAACTATTTACCTGCTTTTACAGGTGGGGGTGGTAAGTGCAAAGAAATTAGAAAAGTTGCGATAAAAACCAGTCCTCCTAAGAAGAATAAGGCGGTAACGGGGTCAAGCTGTTGTGATGCTGCGTAGGTATAGCTACCTACGGCAACTAACATAGCTACATTTTGGAAAAAACCCTGCAAGGCTACCGCAGCACCACTACCAATACTATCCTGCCCTAGTTCTTGCAAGGCGGCATTGATAGGGACAATAAACATGCCACCAGCCATGCCTACAGAAAATAGCGCGGCACGAGCTGGCCAGACAGTTTCGGTAAAACCAAGAGAAACAATAAATATACCGACTAAATAAGCGGGAATTCTGGCACGACCTAAAAAGTCTAGCGGGATTAACCTTGGAACTAAGGCTGAGCCTACAATAATGCCGATAGCTAAAAATAAAGTAAGTTCAGCAATATCACTGGCATTTTGGGTCATTAATACTAAAGGAGCCCACGCGATAATAATGACTCTGACGGTTGCCGCTGCCGCCCAAAATAATGAGGCTCCTAAGATGGCAAAGCGAGAGCGGGGGGTGGTAAAAAACAGGTGGGCTTGTTGGTAAAACAAAATGACTTTAAAACCTGGTTCTGCTTTTTTGCTTACTTTTTTGGGTAGTAAAAAACTAACGGCTGCAGAAATAATAAAAAGACTGATCGTACCAATCAATGCCCATTGAATAGAATAATCAGCTACCTTTGCTCCAACAATCATGCCTAATAAAATGGCGAAAATAGTTGAGCCTTCTATCCAGCTATTGGCTTTGACTAAGGTTTCGTTATTGGCTAATTCAGGTAAAATACCGTATTTTGCTGGGCTATAAATAGCAGCGCCCATGCCGACTAGGCAATAAGCAATAAGTGGTTCTACATTGAGTAATAGTAGCACAGCACCTAAGGCTTTAATAAGGTTAGCGATAATTAGTACATAGGGCTTGGGGTGAGTATCGGCAAAAGCACCTACCCAAGGGGCTAATAATACAAATGCAATGAGAAACACACTTTGTAACGCAGGAACATACCAAGTTGCTAATTCAGTAGATTGCATGACTAAAGCAATGATGGTAAATAAAATAGCATTATCAGCAAAGGCAGAAAGAAATTGAGCTATAAGCAGGGGGTAAATTTTTTTGTCCATGAATTTTTCTCGGTCATGCAAGAGTAATTAAAAGGCCATTAATTTCAGCAAGGCTCGCCCCTTAGAAATCGGTAAGCTGTTTCATGCACGTTCCTTAGGGAGGGGCTCTGTTCAATTCGACAATAAAACTGGCTGGAACGCTTAGCTACAATAAATTGTTTGTAACCGTTCAGTCCCACTCTTTGGAAAAGAGGGGTTAGGGGAGATTTTATTGGACAAATCCCCCTCAATCCCCCTTTTTCAAAGGGGGAGGTGAACGGTTACAATTGTTTAGATTAACCCTTCTGCTAGTTTTGCCACTTCAGGGTAGTTGGTTTTACCCGATGCAAGCACGGGGATGGTAGGGACTACTATCACCTTTCTAGGTAAACTAATAGCATGAACCCCTTTAGATTTGGCAATAAGTTGTTTTTGGGTCGCTTGTTTTTGGGTTGTTAATAGAATAACCTGCTCGCCCTTTTTAGGATCAGGTAAGCTTGTTGAAGCATGCTGTGCATCTGGCCAAACTTTTGATGCTATTTGTTCTACAGCCGTTAGCGAAACCATTTCGCCACTTACTTTTGCAAAACGTTTACTACGGCCGCGAATACTCACAAAGCCATCTTCATCAATATTGACAATATCCCCTGTGTCGTACCAGCCTTTGCCATAAATTGACTCGGGCGGGGTTAATTTTCCTGGTTTGTCCGCAAGTAAATATCCTTGCATAATATTAGGGCCGTAAAGGTGTAATTGGCCTGCATCTTCAATGCCTGGAATATCTTGCAATTTATATTGCATATCAGGCATTAAACGGCCTACGGTTCCTACTTTAAAATCCATTGGCGTATTAACTGAAGCAACAGGGGCTGTTTCAGTCGTGCCATAACCTTCTAATATACGAATACCAAACTTCTCTGACCATAAGTCACGAGTGCTTTCTTGTAATTTTTCAGCACCTGCTACGACATAGCGCATATTATAAAAATCATAAGCATGTGCTTTTTTAGCATAGGCGGCTAAAAAGGTATTGGTGCCAAACATAATAGTTGCCGCTGTATCATAAGCAATTTCTGGGATAACGCTAAAATGTAGAGGTGATGGGTAAAAGAAAGTGGTCATACCATTAAGTACAGGTAGCATGGTTCCTACGGTAAAACCAAAAGAGTGGAACATAGGTAAAAAATTTAATACGATATCCTGAGCATTAAAATTGATACGGGCTTTTAATTGGTTATGGTTGGCTAGTATATTGGAATGGGATAGCACAACGCCTTTAGGTTCACCTTCCGAACCTGAAGTGAAAAGCACAACGGCAGGGCTTTCTGGGCTATATTGTTGGTGCTTATACCAATAATCAGCTGTTTTCGCTTGAATGGCGGCTTTTAGTTTATCAATTGTAGAAATAGATTCAGCCAAGTCCTCTAAATAAACTAGGTTAACCTGCTTGGCTAATGCATCCGCATCAGCGCTTAATTTGGCTAAATCAATAAAGCGGCGAGAGGTCAGTACCGTTTTTATTTCTGCTGTTTTACAGGCCGAAGCCATACCTGCAGAGCCCGTTGAATAATTAAGCATGGCAGGTACACGGCCATATAGCTGCAAACCTAACACAACATTTAATGTTTTGGTTGAGTTCGGTAGGAATACACCCACATTTTCAGTTGATTGGGTTATGTTTTTTAAGGCGGTGCCAATCGCTATAGTCCGAGTAATCAAAGCATCATAAGAAAGTGGCTGTCTTTCCATATCTTCTGCAACAGTATGTTTTCCCCCATGAATGGTACGCGCTTCAAGAAGTCCAGAAAATAGAGTCTGATGGTAATGGCTGGTAGAAAAAATCATTTCACTCATCAGATCCGTCAGAATATGGCCGCAGTATTTGCGGCGAGATTTTCCTCGTAATTCCGGCTTGGCTTTAATAGTGGTATGAGGCAGGATTTTAATGGTGATTTTAGGAAACCAGCGTAAACGAACAATATTTCTTAGTTTTGAAAAATGAGTATACTCAGCACCATGGATGCGGACAGGCAATATTGATGCGCCAGATTTATCAGCAACCATACCAGTACCATCATAAATTTTCATTAAAGAGCCAGTAACAGTAATGCGCCCTTCAGGAAAAATAACTGTTTTGGTGTCATTTTGTAAATGATGAATAAGAGCCTTTAATGAGAGGGGCTGGGTAGGGTTCATAGGGAATACATGAGATAGCCCCAGAAAGGGTTTGATCCACCAGCGTTCTGAAATTTGTGTATTGATGGCGAAGGTAATATTGTCCGGTAAAAAAACGCCTAATAATAAAGGGTCTAGAAACGAAGTATGGTTGCTGATAATAAGAACTCTATCTCCAGCTTTTTTATAATTTTCCAGACCTTCAACTTCAACCTTGTAAATTAAAGTGAGTAACCAATGTAGTATTTTTTTTAGCATTTTAATCTCCTCTGAGATCAGCTTAGCAGATGTGAGGGGTTTACTATAAACTTTAATTAAACAATGTTCAATTACTTTTTAAGTTAAGCTATATGTTTATAACTTTTATAGTTCTAATGGGGATAGGACTTTAGTTGCATATACTTCAAGTGAGGCAGATATTTATCAAAAGTAGGGTGGGCAGAAAAGGTTGTCTAACCTGCAGTTTATAAACTGTCCAGCCTTAAATTTGTAGCTCTTATTTGACTATATACTTCGCGCGGTCACGACTGCGGTTTCTAACCGCTGAGTTTTTGCCAATAGCTGCGTTGCTGAAACAGTTGCGTAGCTTGCTACGCGCCTGTTTCAGCGCCTTGCTATCGACAAAAATCAGCAGCTTATAAATTCCGCATCCGTGACCGCGCGAAGTACAATTCCCCTTGTAAAAATAACAGTTTTTTGGTAGTGCGACAATTTGTCACATTATCACTTGACAAAAGTACTGCTATTATATGTATAACTTTTAAAGCTCTAGTAGCTTAAACAGCGAAAGTTGCGTTATGTTATTCCTAAAATACACTTTGAAGCAGTTAATTATTAACTGCTTTTTTTTTGCCTACTACTTTTTAAAACTTAACACCAAGGCCGCCTAGGCCACAGTACCCTTGAGGGTTTTTGGCTAGATATTGCTGGTGGTATTCTTCAGCATAATAAAATTTTGTAGCCTCTACTATTTCGGTGCTGATCTTACTAAACCCTGCGTCAGATAATTTATTTTGGTAATGTTGTTTTGATTCTAGTGCCTGTTCTTTTTGTAAAGCGTTAAAGGTATAGATCCCCGAACGGTACTGTGTACCTATATCATTTCCTTGTCTATTTCCTTGTGTAGGGTTATGTGACTCCCAGAATATAGCCAATAATTGAGAGTAAGTAATGACTTCAGGGTTAAAAACAATCAAAACAACTTCATTATGTTCAGTTAATCCACTACAAACATCTTTATAGCTTGGGTTAGCTAGCGTTCCACCGGTAAAACCAACAGCCGTTGAAAACACGCCTGACTGTTGCCAAAACTTTCTTTCTGCCCCCCAAAAGCAACCTAGTCCAAATATAATTTGTTGTAAGTGGCTAGGAAAAGGAGCTGTTATTGGGTTTTTGCTAACAAAATGCACAGCAAAGTTCTGCTCAGGAGCAGAGGTGGTTTGAATAGTTTCTGTTGGGGATAAAGGCATGCAGGGCTATAATTAAATTTGAGATTATTAATTATAAAGTAAAGTATAAATGAAAGAACAAGATTGTTTACGGCGTTTTTTATTTGAAGAGCTCGGAGTAAGAGGTGAATGGGTTCGACTACAAACTAGTTGGCAAAAGGCAAAGCAATATCAGCAATTATCTGCAGGAGTAGCGGAGAAATTAGGCCAAGCACTTGCATCAGCCGTTTTATTGTCAGCAACCATTAAGTTTGAAGGTGCTATGATTTTGCAGGCACAAGGAGATGGTAAATTAAATACTCTGGTAGCCCAAGCGACTCATGACCGCAAGGTTCGTGGCTTAGCGAGAGGGGATAAAAAAATGCAAGCGGGTAGTTTAACGCAAATGATGGGAGCTGGCCGCCTAGTGATTACTGTTGAGCCTAAACAGGGTGAGCCTTATCAAGGCATTGTTGACCTAGAAGATAATGAGTTGGCGGGTGTTATTACTCGCTATTTTACTCAATCTGAGCAGTTGGAAACTAAAGTG
Organism: Methylomonas sp.; assembly: GCA_026988195.1. Lineage (GTDB taxonomy): Bacteria > Pseudomonadota > Gammaproteobacteria > Methylococcales > Methylomonadaceae > QPIN01. The sequence continues at coordinate 1,251 of JALSLS010000296.1, read as the reverse complement.
TGGCTGTTTGCTAATGAAACATATGCTGCAGGTTTATTTATCCAGGAGCTGCCTGCTCAGGACAGTTATGAAAAGGACTGGGAGCGTATTTGTGCTTTAGCAAATACGGTAACACAAGAAGAAATGCTGAGTTTAGACTGTGAAGAGATGCTATTTAGACTGTTTAATGAAGAGCGGGTAAAAGTGTATGAACAGGAAACTATTAGCTTTGAGTGTGGCTGTACTGCTGAAAAAATAGAAACGGCTTTAATTTCTTTGGGTAGGCAAGAGCTGGATGAAATATTTTTAGAACGAGAGTTGATCGATGTTGATTGTGAGTTTTGTGGCAAAAAATATAGCTTTGATAAAGTTGATGTGGAAAATTTACTGTCAGGGAAACCGGCCACTAAATTATCCAAAACAAAACATTAACACCTTAAATAGTGACTGGAGATAAAATGGTAAAGTTTTGGCGTAAGGCAATAATAATTGTATTGATGAGTACATTAACGGGGTGTTTCTACTGGGTGCGGGCGTATCAAACCTATCTACAGATGGATGATTTTGATCAAAATTTTACAATTACAGCCGGTAATGAGTTCCAACTGAAGTTTAACTCACCTAAGCTGTATAACAGCGACTTTATATCCTTATCAAAGTTACAACCTAGTGAAAAGACAAAAATAGCAACAGGTGAAACTTGGCACTATTGGTTCCACAAAGTTGACTTGCAAGGCAAAAAAATAAGCCCCGAAGTTAAGTTCTATTTTGATTTGAGTTTTAATGAAAAGGAAATGTTGACTGAATGGGTTTTTTCGCAGTTGTTTTTGCAAATTGCCCCAGCTGAATTTTTAGAAATATCGATACGGTCAATTGCAGGAGCTGAAATAAATCAGGGTAAACGGCAAATAAAGGCTAATACCGATCTTATTGAAAAAATTGATACAGAACTGCCACAAAAAGCACAAGTGCTCGCTCAGCTAGGAGAGCCATTAGCCATTGAACATGAAGCTGATAAAGATGTTTATCTCTACCATTTTCAATTACAAACCCAGGGTATTGATGAGGGTTATGAAGACAGGGCTTTAAGTGTTGTTAAGTTAAGCTTTGATAAGGGTACGGATGAATTGATTAAAATGTCAGGGCGATTTATTGGGCTTAAAATTTCTATTAATTATCAGAAATATGTAAAAAATAAATCTTAATGGTTGAATTTATAAAACAGCTAAGGCAACTGGCAATAAATAACTCACCCAGATTGCGCAGATTTTT
>JALSLS010000295.1 GCA_026988195.1 Methylomonas sp. | reverse complement strand
AACACATTGTAATAGCGGATTTAATGCAGAAAAAGAGCGTAGAGCAAGGGCTGGTGAGTGCGATTAGAACATTGACTTAGGAACGCGCATGAAACAAAAAATCCTACGTTATAATTTTGGGAAGTTATTCCATACACGTTCCTTAATAGCTACTTTTTATCAATCAATAAAGTTTGAATTTTTGTTAGTAATAAATTACCTTCACCAAAATAGTGCTCATTAAAGCGTTGTTGGTAAATATCAGAAAAACCTTCCATTAGCTGGTTGAATTCTGCTTTTGAAAGATTCTCATCAGTAAAAGCTTCGACAAGATTATCAGTGGGGTTACTGATCTTTTTATTAAATTGTCTTTCATAGCTATGGCCAATGGAGGAATGTAATTTCTGTATTGTCTCTTCATCCCCTTCGGCCAATATTAAAGCGATCGTACTATTAATATCCCTGACTGGTTTTTTATACTTTTTTTCATAAACAGATTCTAGTGTTACAACCAGCTCTTTTAGCTTTTGTTCCGGTAGTGTTTGCTCATTTAATAAAGCATAGATGTCAGATAAGCCCGCTTCTTTTTTTACTTCAGTTTTTGCCTTTAGCGGGATCGGTTGGTTTTGAGTTTTTAGCGCTGGACTCGTTTTTAATGGCCGTGGCTTATTGGTGTTTGTAGCCCAATATTGGCTAAAATAAGGTAAATTTTCATTATTTTTAAATTGCCTTTTAATAATGTCAGCTAAAGAGGCAAAGCCACAGCTGATTGCTGAGTTAGGGTAAGAAAGAACAACAGGGACTTGTTGGGAAATCGCTTTATTAAGGTGAGCATCAACAGCTAAATATCCTAGAAAAGTGACATCAATTTTTAAATAAGTTTTAACCGCTTGCTGAAAACGCTTAAAAATTAATTGACTCATTTTATAATTTTCTACTTTATTAACCAGAACAAACATGGATTGTTTCTTACCTCGAATCAGTAACATTTTCAATAAGGCAAATGAATCCGTTAATGAGGTAGGTTCAGGCGTAATGACGAGTATTCTATATTGTGCAGAGGCAACAAAATCAAGCACATTGGTATCGATGCCGGCAGCGGTATCAATCAACAAGTAATCAAATCTCTTTTCCAGGCTTTGCAGTGCTGTAATTAAGTAAGATAATTGCTTTTGATCTAAGTTGGTACACTGCTTAATTCCTGAGGCCGCAGGCACAAGAGAAATACCATTAGGCAACTCAATGATGATTTCCTCTATCGTCTTTGAGCCATTAAGGACATGCTCGATCGTATAACGGGGGGAAACACCCATTAAAATATTAACATTCGCAAGACCGGTATCCGCATCAAACAAACAGACTTTTTCTTGTCTAGCGACTAAAGAAAGGCCAAGATTTGTCGCAATATTCGTCTTGCCAACACCACCTTTACCACTTGTCAATGCTATAACTGCAGCCATTAAAATCCTTGTAGTGTTGACACTGAAGTATCATAAAACATTGTTCCCGATCCCTTTGTTTACAATTAGTATCTTGTACGAACTTTTATAATACATTTTATGGCAGATATAAAAAAGTCTTTTATTTATCTACATTAATAAAAAACTGCAATTGTTTTTAAGGAACGCGCACGGAATAAGTCTGCCAACTGGCGCCGTTTTTTTGTTGGTCTTCAAGGCGTGGCAACAGTTGTCACAACACAGAAGCCGGACAAAAAAAACAAGTCAGTTGTCGACATTATTTCGGGCGCGCTCGCTCCTAAAGGTAATAATATTCTTTTGAAGCTCCTTATCAAAAATGAAGCTCAACACCTATCCAAGCATTATTATTCCGTACGCTGTGTAATTCATAGCTAAACTTTCTGTTGCCATGCTGCCAGCCAGCTTTGAGAGTGGTTAACTGGGTTAATTCATACTCAAGCTCCAGTTCACCCTGATAAACATTTTCATTACCTTGATAATGGATGTCATCTTCATATGGACTAGTGTACTCATTGTGCTCATAATCAAAGATTGCATTAAGGAAAAGGTCGTGTAATAGACGAATTCTTAGTTCTACTGATGCAAAATGGTTGATATAAGCGATATCATCCTGATATTGCACCGTTTGGTCTACATCGGTATATCCGCGTTCAAAATGATAGCCCGCCATGAGTTCTACAGTGGGGGTAATAAACCACTCAATATGTGAACCAACAGTAAAAAACTGTGTATCACGATAGCTGAAAGGCTCATCATATAATCTAACACCATAACGAACCAAACCTCGTAAAATTAATTGTTCAGTTAATTGATGGTCTAGGTGCAGTGCTAATACATGACTATCTAATTGTTCTTTAGCTTCGTGTTCATCATGCTCGGCAGAAACACTATTTTGCCTTTGTGGTACTGAATTTTCACCTATAAAGAGTCCTGGAATAAAATCATACAATAGTGATATTTTTGTTTTTTCAGTAAGTCCTTGTTCAATTTCAAGGTCTAAGAACCCGTGTGTATAGGCTGTGCGGGTTTGAAAAATATAGCCTCCTGCAGCGGCTGAAAGATTGAAATCTCCCAATTTATTTTCTGCAGCCCAATTAATAGAGGCATAAGGTTCGTATACAAAATCAGCCCCTTGGTTTGGCTCATCTACGATAGGTTGAGTGGGATCTTCATCAAGAGAAAGGCGGCGTGTTACTGAAAAGAGCCCGACATCATCTGTATAATATGTATTGAGGTCAAAGTCGCCTGACCATTTTGCTTGTACTGTATTAGACGCTATCAGAATGATAAGCAAAAATGAACTTCTATGAAGTTGGATGAATTTACAAGCCAGCATAGTTCTTTTTGAAGGGTTAACTGTTAGATTCATCTCTGTGCTTGATACTATCTTTTACCCAGTGAGGCAATATTTATGCCTTTTTTTGTAAATGGCGTATGGCAATAGAGACATTAATAGGAGTATTATACCTATCTAAATTATAAAATCATTAAATACTAATATATAAAAGGGTTTTTTCTGTGGGTGATGTGTAATTATGCAAGAGCCTCATAATAAAAAAATTAATATAAATATTCAGCTTAGATCATAAAAAATATTTTACCCATAAACCTTACTGGCGAAGCTCTGAGTGGAAATTTAGGTATAAAAACCTTGAGCCTATTTGTAAATATGTGTTATTAAAGAAGAGTGTCTTAATGATATAACAATAAAGGACAAGCAGAATGCTGGCAAAAAAACGAATTCTAATCGTGGGTGGTGTTGCAGGAGGCGCGAGCTGTGCTACTCGTATTCGTCGTCTATGTGAAGACTGTGAGATTGTTATTTTTGAAATGGGTTCTTATGTTTCATTTGCCAATTGCGGTTTGCCTTATTTTATCGGTGACGTGATTGTTGAAGAAGATAAGCTTTTGGTGGCGACACCAGAACTGTTTAAAAATCGTTTTAATATTCAGGTCTGTACTGACACGGAAGTTATTTCTATAGATAAAGACAACAAATCCATTATTGTTAATGATAAAAAAAGTGGGCAAAATAGAGTCGAACAATATGATTCGTTAGTCCTTTCTACTGGTGCATCCGCTATTTGGCCCGGTATTAAAGGAATTGATCTTCCTGGGATTTATGCCTTGCGAACTATTCCAGACAGTCGAAAAATCCGATCCGCATTGCATAATATTAAAAAATCAGTTGTTATGGGGGCAGGTTATTTAGGCTTGGAATTAGCTGAGAACCTTGTTAAACGCGGCGTGGATGTCACGTTATTACAGTCCTCAAACCAGATACTACCTATGCTGGATAAGGAAATGGCTGGCTATATTGAAAAGCATATAGAGAAACAGGGGATTAACTGCCGATTAAATTCTCACGTCAGCTCTTTTAAGCAAAATCAAGATCAGAGTTTAACGGTTAGTCTAAGTAATAAGGAAACGATTATCACTGATGCTGTGATGATTTCAGTCGGCGTAAAGCCAAGAGTAGAGTTGGCCATTCAAGCAGGTTTAAAAATTGGTGAGCATGGAGGTGTCCGTGTGAATGAACATATGCAAACGGATGATCCTAACATATGGGTCGTTGGGGATATGGTTGAAGTACAGCATGTCATCACAGGGGAGTGGACTTTATTTCCACTGGCAGGGCCTGCTAACAAACAAGGCCGTATAGCTGCCGCGCATATCGTTGGACATGAGTTTTCTGGTGCATCCGCAACGATGAGTTATCGTGGTGTACAAGGCACATCAGTCTGTGGCCTATTTGATTTTACCATTGCAACCACCGGGGTTAATGAAAAACAATTAAAGGCTGCAAACTTTACTGATTATGAAAAAGTCTATCTACACCCTAGTAATCATGTTGGTTATTACCCAGGAGCCAAACCTATACACATCAAACTTATCTATAACAGCAAAAATGGCAAAGTATTAGGGGCACAGGCATTAGGCGAATCAGGGGTTGCAAGACGTATTGATGTTATTTCTTCATTTATCCAAATGAATGCGACTGTTTATGATTTGGAAGAAGCCGAGTTATGTTATGCCCCACAGTTTGGTGCGACCAAAGATCCCGTTAATTTGGCTGGAATGATAGCCGCTAATCAGTTACGAGATAACCACCCTTTAGCTCGCTGGGAAGAGTTGATGGATAGCCATATCCAAGTAGTTGAAGGATCTGATGAAGTGGATGCTGCTGATCAATTATTAGCACTCATTTTAGATGATCCATACAAGCAGGCACAAATTGTTGATGTTCGTACTGTTGCTGAATATCAGAACAAACATATTCCCAATGCGATTAATCTACCTTTAGACTCTTTGCGAGAAAGGTTGGGTGAACTTTCAGTTGAACGTGAAATTTGGTTGGTCTGTGGTGTGGGACAAAGAGCTTATAATGCCACCAGAATTTTGCAGCAACATGGTTTTGAAGTAAAAAACCTTTCAGGTGGTATGCAAACCTATCATTCATTTTTAGACGTACAAATATAACAGGTGCCACAACATGGAAAATGAAAAAGATTTTAAACAGTTCATTATTGCTCACCAGTTAAAACACCGAATTCGCATTATTGCTCCGTGCTTACGTAAGGATCCTGAGCGTATTCATATTTTGGCGATGTTATTAAATAAACGGGAAGGTATTGAACGAGTTAAGGTTACCGCTAGATTAGGGACTGCCACTGTTTATTTTGATCCCGATTTATTGCCTATCGATAATTTATGCATTCTATTAGATTCGGTTCTACATAACCTAGGTATTAAATCTCAAAATACGATTCATATTTTAAAGCATAACAATCGTCATCCCGAACATAATATACAAGATATTGTTTTTGGTATCGGGGGCATGAGTTGTGCTTCTTGCGCTTTATTTTTAGAAATGCTGTTACAACGGCATCCTGATATTTATAAAGCCAATGTCAATTATATTACCGAAACAGCTCGCGTTAAAAGTTACCTATCAGATGAAGCCGTGTTTGAAATAGTGAATAACAATGGCTATCAGGCTATTCCAATAAGCTCTTTAGGTACAAGAAAAGGTCAGTTGGATTTGGAGCAACAACATTTACAGTTCAGCAAAACTCATCTTAAGATACAGGGACTCATTAGTGTCCCCATTTTATTACTCAGCTTATACGGGAAACAATCTCGTGCATCATTGATATTACAGGCATTGCTAACAACAGCCGTGGTCTTCCGAGGTGGACATGATATTTTTAAAAAAGCATTAGCTCAGACAAAGCAAGGCTCTGCTAATATGGATAGCTTAATTGCATTAGGTGTCGGTGCCGCCTATTCATATAGTGTTACCGCTTTATTCAGACCTACCCGTCATGTCTATTTTGATGCTGCAACAGCGATTATTGACTTTGTGCTATTGGGACGGTACTTGGAAGTTCTAGCAAAAAATAAAGTAGTGGAAGATATTCGTGAACTGGTTAGTTTAAAACCACAACAAGCGACTTTGTTACATGATAACCAAGAAAGCATTATCAAGGTTGAAGATATAGTTATCGGCAATCTCTTACTGGTTAGACCTGGCGAGTTGATCCCTACTGATGGTGTTGTACTACAAGGTTTATCTAGCGTGAATGAGGCCATGATCAATGGTACAAAATCATTGTGTATCAAAGAAGCAGGGCATAGTGTGTTTGAAGGCTCTGTTAATGGCAGCGGAGCATTACAAATACGAGCAACTGCAATTGGTAAAGACACCATCTTATCAGGTTTATTGCATATGCTTGATCAAGCTCAAACCTCAAAATTACCCATTCAAAAAACGGTTGATCAATTTTCCACTTTATTAGTCCCTAGCGTAATAGTACTGTCTGCTGCAACATTCGGCGGCTGGCTATTAGCAGGTGAAAAATTTGCACATGCTATGTCTAATGCCATTGCTGTTTTACTGATTTCTTGTCCTTGTGCATTGGGTTTGGCGACACCTGCCGCCAATATGGTGGGTACTGGCCGCGCCGCACGCAAAGGCATTTATATCCGTAATGGTGAAGCGTTAGAATCATCAGCTAGCATCGATACTGTTGTTTTTGATAAAACAGGCACTATTACAGAAGGCAATGCAGTAGTAACAGACCTGTTTAATATATCAACATTGGATGATCAGAGCATTATTCAACTTGCAGCATCGGTTGAATATAACTCTGAACACCTTCTTGGACGGGCTATCGTTCGTCATGCAAAACAACAAAACATTGAATTATTACCTGCAACTCGTTTTTATAGTTACCCCGACCAAGGTCTGCGTGCCACCGTTAATCAACAAAAACTATTTCTAGGTAACCAACTCTGGTTAGAGAAACAAAAGATTAACTTGGGGGCTTTAAAATCCACCGCTAATAAACTCGCGGCTCAAGGTAAAACTTTAATTTACCTTGCTATTAACAATGAAGCTGCCGGTGTTATTGCGCTTACAGATCCTATTAGAGAAAATGCCGAACAGACTATTAAAATGTTACATAAGATCGATATTAATACTCTAATGATAACCGGTGATACAGAAGCCGCCGCTCAGAGCATTGCTATTCAGGTGGGTGTGGAAAAGGTTATTTCGCAAGCGACACCATAAAAAAAGCTACAGGTTATCAGAGACCTACAAAAACAAGGTCACCAGGTTGCAATGATCGGTGATGGCATTAATGATGCACCCGCACTGGCAGCTGCAAATCTAAGTTTAGCCATAGATAAAGGCACAGACATTGCTATTGAGTCTTCTGACCTTATCTTACTTAATGGGGATATTTCTAAAATATATGATGCCATACAACTCAGTCATGAAACACTTAAAAATATCAAACAAAATTTATTTTGGGCTTTTGCTTACAATGCCGTTGCTATTCCTTTTGCAGTAGCAGGAAAACTAACCCCCACACTTGCATCAGCCACTATGGCGCTTAGTTCAGTTTCCGTAATGGTCAATTCTTTACGCTTCAACAAGAGATGATGTTTCAGCGCCTTGCTATCAACAAAAATCAGTAGCTTATAAATTCCGCATCCGTGACCGCGCGAAGTATAAACCCAGAAAATCAAAAACTGAAAGGGTGAAAAATAGGCTTTGTCAGGTTACCCCTCGGTTTTGTCGCTAGGGTTTGTGTTGTCAGTATCACTATAAAAATATAAACCCAGTCGCATTTTATTTACTGCAGTTTGCTTTTGTTTATCTTTATTTTGTAAGGTTAAAGCATGACTATTTAGTTTGAGCAATGTACTCATCCCCAGCTCTTCTGATAATTCAGCTAATTCTTTTACGGATTGAGCTGTTAATTGGTCATAATAAACAGCACGTTCTAAAAAGGGAGTTGTATCATCTTTCAAATTGTTAACACAGGCAGCTAGGTGGTCATGACAGTTTTCACCAAAAAACCAAGTTTTTTCCTGATAGTCTTGCTGAGGCACAAATGCTAATTTATTTAAACAGACATGATCATTTTTATCGAGATAAACAACTTTCATATTTAACCATTCATCCAATATAGCGCGAGATCGTATATCTTTATTAACGGAAATAACGAGGCCTTCAAAAGATTGATTTCCTCCTTTTTTTATTAAGCGGGGTAGGGTGAGAGGATTACCTTGTTTATCACTATAAGTTGGGTCACCTAGCCACCTAGAAAAAAGTAAAGCACTTAGTGATAGGTGAGTTGAATCTTCATCGATATTTGTAGTTTGATTTCTTAGCCGCTTAACATCTTTTCGGTGAATCCCCGTTAAGAAATTAATTCGACTATCTGTTTGTTTTTTACCGTCTAATTCAAAGTTAGTTTCGGCAGTATGAACGAATAATTCTTTTACTATTTCATTAAAGACGGGATAGGTGATGCCCTTATAAATTAATAAATTAATAACAGGCTTTAAAATTTTTTTTAATGCCTTGATGGTATATTTTGTAGGGTTTGCTGATTCTTGTAACAAAGGCGATCACTAACAAGGCAATAATAATTGTGGTAAATATTACCACGTTTTTGGTTTTTGGTGTATATTGGATTTTGGACGCTATTTAGTGGGTATATTTCCCACTTTATAATATTAAAACCAATTTCCTTGAGGGAATCACTATGAAAAAATATCACTTCACCCATTTTATTGGATTAATTTTTGCTCTATTTGTTTTTAGTCAGGGTACAGTTAGTGCAGTCACACCTACGCCTGATACAGTGCGATTATTAGCTTCGCAATGTGCTCAATGTCACGGGACTACAGGTAATAGCCTAGGTGATTTTGATAGTATTGCCGGTGAAAATTTTGATGAGTTATTAGATGAATTATTAGAAATGAAAGCTGATAACAAGAATGAAATTATGCATAAACAAATTAAAGGCTACAGTAAGGAGCAACTTTGGTTTATTGCAGATTATTATGCTAATTTACCGAAAATCTCTAACGAATATAAAAAAGATGAAGTAGACGAGGAAGATAAATACCAAGAAGAAGAAGAAGAAGACGAAGACGAAGACGAAGATGATGATGATGATGATGACGATGACGACGACGATAAATAAGAACTTTAAGAACTAAGCAAAATTAAACATTAACTTTTTAGGATATTAATTATGAATAACTTCAATCGTCGTGACTTTATCAAACTTATGGGTATTTCTACTGCTGCTGTGGCGACTCCCTCATTATTAAAAACAGCATCGGCAGCTGGCTTTTCTCCACGTGTGGTGGTGGTAGGAAGTGGTTTTGCAGGCTCAACAGTTGCCAAGCATTTACGTTTATGGAGTAATAATGTTATTGATGTAACGGTTGTAGACCCACATGCTTCTCATGTTTCCTGTGTGATGAGTAATTTGGTGGTTAATCAGCAACTGAGTATGTTAGATATTACTTTTCAACATACAATACTCAATGAAAAGTATGGCGTTAACTTTATCCAAAGTTCAGTTTCCAGTATTAACCATGACGCTGCTGAAAAACAAGTCTTTTTAGAAAATGGTCAAGTTATTTCATGTGATTACATTGTGTTAGCGCCAGGTATTTCATTTGATGATATTCCAGGCTTAGATCATCAAAAAGTACCCCATGCTTGGATAGCAGGCCCACAAACTGAATTGTTACGCGATAAAATGAAAGCTATTTCAGGCGGTGATACTTTTGTTATGACTATCCCTAAAGCTCCGTACCGTTGTCCTCCAGGGCCTTATGAAAGAGCTTGTGTTATAGCGGATATGATGAAGAAAAAAGGGGGTGGTAAAGTAATCGTCTTAGATTTAAACCCTAAAATAATTGTAGAAGAGCACATGTTCTCTAATGCTTTCTCTGAAATATATGGAGGGATTGTTGAATATATACCCAATATAACAATTAATAGTGTTGATTCAGATAATTTAATTGTTTATACCAATCAAGGTAAATTTGAAGCCGATGTACTAAATGTTATTCCTACACATCGTGCTGGAAAGATTATTACGGATTTGGGCTTTAATACCGTTGCAGATCGCTGGGCTGATATTAACCCAATTAGTTATGAATTAAATGATACACCGGATGTTTTTGTTATTGGTGATTCAAGTGGAACCAGTCAACCTAAATCTGGCCATATGGCAAACTCACAAGCCAAAATATGTGCTGATGCGATTATCAGAAAAATCGCAAATAGACCGCTAGATAGTGAAGAAAGGTTGGCCAACCTGACTACCAACTCAGCTTGCTATAGCCCTATTACAGACAAAACGGCAACTTGGCTAACGGCTGGTTTTGCATATAATAAAATTGAACACAAAATGAAAGCAATTCCTGCATCTTTAGGGGAAGCAGAGTTGCATCATGTTGATCACTATAAAGATATGTTTAGCTGGTCGAAAAATTTATTTGAAAATACATTTATGTAGACCCAGATTTTTCATACACGTTCCTTAGACAGGGTGTGCTGAACTACGAAGCTCAGCATACCCTGTAAATCTAGTTTCGGTTATTTTTTGCTGGTTGCCTAAGCAAGTTAATGTAGGATGTGCTGACGACAGGAAGCGCATCAACTGCAGCGAGATTACTTTTGACAAACTACACAAAAAAAACTAGCACGTTGAGCAATTTTGAGTTGTTCAATAGGGGTTGAGCATTGAGAGCAAGGTTCATTTTTACGCCCATAAACAGCAAGTGATTGCTGAAAATACCCTGGTTTACCTTGTTCATTCACAAAATCTCGTAAGGTCGTGCCGCCTTGGTCGATAGATTGTTGTAGAACTATTTTGATACATTCTGCTAATTTCTGATACCGCTTTAAGGATATTTTACCTGCGGGTCTTGTTGGTAAGATACCTGCCATAAAGAGAGATTCACTGGCATAAATATTCCCTACACCAACCACATTATGTCCATCCATAATAAATGATTTAATGGTCGCTTTTCGGTTTTTTGAGAGCGAATGCAGGTGGGAGCCGGTGAACTGTTCTGATAAGGGTTCTGGGCCTAATTGGCTGATGAGCTTATGATCAGAAATAGGCTCAGAGGTTGCTAAAATTGCCCCAAAGCGGCGGGTATCATTAAAACGTAGCACGGTATTGTCGTTAAATATAAAATCAACATGATCGTGTTTTTCAGGGGGCTGTGCTGTATTTGTTACGCGTAAATTACCCGACATACCTAAGTGAATAATAACAGTTTCAGTGGCGTTGGTTTTGAGTAAACAATATTTAGCGCGACGGGTAACAGACTCAAATAAGTGACCTATTAGTAGTTCTCGCAGGTTTTCAGTAATAGGCCAGCGTAACTGCTTTTGTCTGATAATAACATCGCTAATTGTTTTACCAACAATATGAGGACGAATACCATTACAGGTGGTTTCTACTTCGGGTAATTCAGGCATTATTATGCATTATTTTTATCTCAAATATTAACGTTGTTTACGCTTACGCCAAATAATAAAACCCATTATGGTAAAGAATAAAGGGAGTATTAATAAAAAACCAAAACCAATAATAGCAATTGATGTGGTTGTTAAAATAAGTGATTTTCCGGGTGCTGTTTTTTTAGGAATCTCTATAAACTGGTCGTCATGAGTAAGCCAGTTGATTATTCTAAAGCCTAATTCCGAATTGCCGACATTACCTAAATAAGCATTAGATAAAAAATCCCCATCCCCTAAAACTACAATACGCTGTTGACTTTTATCAGAAAAATGACGGGTCAAAGCATAGGCAAGCGTTAATGGGCCTTGTTGTTCTTGGCTATCTACATCAAAGCGTACTTTTCCGCTAATGTCTGATGTTTCAGTCCATGATTTTGATACGCTGGTGAGCAAAGTTTCGGCTTTAAATTCAGTTTCGTCATTAAAACTAAAGGCAGAACTGATTGGGAATACGGTAATACTATTAAAGTTAACAGTAATCGGGTGGCGACTATACTCACTTATCAGTACAAAACTGGGATCATCAATACCGTATAGGCTGGAGCCACTGTCGACGATAATACCAGGAAGTTTAGTGATGCCTAGTTGTTCTTCAATCACTTTTAGGTGCGGATTTTTAGGGTCGCTTAATAACAGTAAATTGCCACCCTTATTAATATAATCTCTAATAATATTTAATTCGCCTGTTAATAAGGCAACAGCAGGTGTTGCGAGTATTAATAATGAAGAATTATCAGGAATTGATGGAAATTTAACGAGGTTAATAGTCTGGACTTTTAATTTGTGGTCATTTAATTGAGTTCCAAATAAGCCTAAGTCAAAATTTGCTTTATTGAAAGGGGAGCGCTCGCCGTGTCCCGTTAAAAAAGTAACCCAGCGCTCTTTTGAATGCGCTAATTGAAGTAGTGCATTTGATAAGGTTGATTCATCTAGATAGTTTATTTTTTCAGTACGCCCCTGATATTCAACAATAATAGCACCTTGTGGGCCTATATTTAATTCACGAGCCTTTTCCGGTACTTGGGTTGGGTCAATAAAATCAATAGATATGTTTTGTTTAAAGCGCCGGTATTTATTTAATAATTGAGTCAGTTGCTGTTGTAAGCTGGTTTCTTTAATATAAGCGGTAACGGTGATTGGCTCGGCTAAGGAGGCTAATATCTTTTGAGAGGCAGCTGACAATGTATTGCTGTTATTGACAGTTAAGTCAACTTCAGTTGTATAGCGATGGCTAATGACCGCTAAGGCAATTAATATGGCCAGAATAGCAAAGGTAATAAAAGTATTTTTTATACGGATACGCTGATGAATATGTCGAGTTATTTTCATTTTTGTAACCTGTCGCTTTCAAGTCTACGAACACTTAAAATTAAAAATGTGCTGATAAAGAGTAGAAAATAGCAGAGATCTGCCGAATTAATTAAGCCACTTTGAATGTTTTGAAAGTGTTTTAAAATAGATAAGTATTGTAGCGTTTCACTGTTTTGACCGGGTAGTCCGGTTGTCCAATCCAGTATCCATAAAAGCAGTAATAAGCCGAAACTACAAATTGCAGCGATGGTAGGGTGGCTGGCTATACAGGATGTATAAAGCCCGATAGCAGCAAAGGCTGAGACCAGTAATAATAGCGCTAAAATATTACTAAAAAACTTACCAAAGTCGAGATCCCCCCCCAGTAATAAAGAGAATGGCATAAGGCTAATCAGAAAAACAATCAGTGCCAACATGCCTAATATGCCCAGAAATTTACCTAAAACAATATCGGTTCCAGATAGAGGTGCTGAAAGTAATAAAGATAATGTTTTATTGCGCCTTTCTTCACAAATTAAACGCATGGTTAATAGGGGGGTGATCAGTAATAAGATAACAGAAGCATTAGCAAACAGAGGGTGGACGATAATATCTGTCATGCCTGGCGCATTATCAATGCTGGCTAATTGAGCTTGAATGGAAGTGAAATTTTCGATTTGAGTTAAAAATAAATAACCAAGAATTAACTGTAAAACTGCCAAAATTGACCAAGCTAAAGGTGAAAGAAACAGTGATTTAAATTCTCTGCAAGCGATGGTAAAAATCATTTGGATTCCTTGTTAGTTGTCAGGCTAATAAAGATATCTTCCATTGTGTGTTTTATAGGGGTTAGTTCCAATGTCATTAAGTTAAGCGCAACCAATTGATTCACCTTGATCTTTTATAGGACGAATAATGTAATTTATTCTTCATTTTAGATTTTTTACGCTTATATGACCTTCCT
>JALSLS010000294.1 GCA_026988195.1 Methylomonas sp. | reverse complement strand
TTTGCTGTTTTAGCGCGTTCCAATTCAGATGATAAAGGGTCGGCAATAAATGGTGGGGGGTTAAATTGGGTGGGCCCCAATGATTTAGTTCCCCCCTTTGAAGCAGCAATGAATAAATTGGCTATTGGTGAGCTAAGTGAGCCTATTCAAACTCAATTTGGCTGGCACCTTATCCAGGTATTAGAGCGAGAAGATAAAGACAATAGTGTAGAGCATAAAAAGAATCTTATACGAAATGAAATTCGCAAGCGTAAGATAGAAGAGGAAACAGAGTTATGGCTTCGCCGTTTACGTGATGAGGCGTATGTTGATATTAATTTGGATCGGCTATAAATGAAGGGAATAAAAAATAACATTAAGGAAGACGAGTTTAAAAAAATCTTAAAACCCCTTCTAGGCAAACAAGAAATTGAGTTACATAGAAAATTGATTAAGCGTCTGTGTGATGAGCTGGGAATAAGTATTCTAGATTATGCAACTGCTTTGACGCTGCTCAATCACCCTAGTTTACTTGTGAATAATCAAACTATTGAAAGCCCTAATATCGATATAGAACCTCCCATAGTCAATAAACAGAAAGTAGTTAGGTACCGTCTTGACGTGGGAAGGAAGCATACGGTGTCAGTTGAGTCAATACAAAGTGTTTTGATTGAAGTGTCTGGGGTGGATAAAAACCGTATTGGAAAGCTAGAAATACGAAATTACTACAGTTTGGTTGATTTACCTGAAGGAATGCCGGCAGATATATTTCAGCTATTATCTGAAGTGGAAATTAACCAACGAAAGTTAAATATTAAAAGAGTGAAATATCAGCCTAGATCCTATCGAAGGAATACTAGAAAATAAGATTTTTTTCTGGAAAAAAAAGGGGCTAAAAAGCCCCTTTAGTTATAACTACTCAAGTTAACAAAAACTTAAAATGATTATTTTTATACAATTTTACGGCGTCCTAAACCTACTAAAGCAAACAATGCTGATCCCATGAACCAGATAGCACTTGGTACAGGTACAGCGCTGATAGTTGCACCATATGAGCTTAATGAATCAGTAATGCCCGCAAGTGAAACATTATAGAAATCACTGGTTAGTGCGACAAAATTAAATGACACAGAATCAAAGCCGCTACCCGAGGCAGGGGTAAGTGTTAATGAGCCCAGTGCCATTGCAGAAACATCTTCAGTATAAACAGTCATCAATAATGCATCAAAGTTATCGACAAATGGCAAAGCAACAGCACCTTGGTCTGTTAATGTAGCTTTGTACTCTTGCCCCGCATCGACCCAAAATTGATCAGCGACTGTGAAATTTGCAAACGTAGAACCGTGAGAATCATATACTATTGTTGCTTGAGCAGATTGTAACGATGCAAAAGCGAACAAGAAGATTGCTAATATATAACTAAAACTCTTTTTCATTTTTTTACCTTATGTTAAAAATAAGTGAGTTTATCAATCCTTGATTAAACTAACTTGGTTAAAATAAATTCTTCCATGAAATTCTGTTAATCTAAAGCTATTGTTAATGGATAACTGAAGAAATAAATTATTTTAATCGCAATATGCGACAAGTGTTTAATGCTATTTTTTATCTGGTTTGTATAGTAAAAGGAGGTTTGTAAAAAGCACTACTTGATAAAAAAATCATTAATATTTAGCGACTACGTTAACATAAAAAGAAAAGGAATGCATTGTTTTTTAAAGCTAAGAGTCGGCGTTAGTTGACCCTATTTATCAATGCTTTAAGTTTTTTTCGTTAATAACTAGAGAAGTGGGGGGGGTAAGGGGGTGATGGTTTTTAGTCTGCGGTAGGTTGGGCTTACGGTCTAGGATATTTACACAAGTCTTTTCCGTATCCGCTATAAGTTACAGGGGCTAACAAAACCTGCCTGAGATTTTTCATGAATTAATTGGGCAAGCGATGGCAGTTTAAATTCACCGCTGACTCTA
>JALSLS010000293.1 GCA_026988195.1 Methylomonas sp. | reverse complement strand
GCTTGCTTGATTAACATTATTCCTCTACTTATTTTTATTGGAATGACTATTTTACTAACAATAATTTCAATTCTACCTGTAGGGCTTGGTCTATTTGTGCTCATTCCTGTTTTGTTTGGAGCGACATATTTTGCATTTAGAGACATTTATGTAGAAGCAGAGACTCATTATATTTCAGAACTTTCTGAAAAATCAGGAGCGATTGCAGAAGAAATTAATGAACAAGAACCCGTGATTTATACCAATAATAAAGCACATCAAGAATCCGACTTAAAAGAGACTTATGGTGCGATTCGTACTTTTGGCAGGATAGGGTTGGCGTTAGTGGCGATAGGGGTGATTATTGCTGCGTATTCTTTTTATTCCTTACAGGTAAGTACTAATACCATAGGCGAGGTAGTTTCTGTTGAAAAACATCAAACCGGTACGGGTAATCGTCGTACTACCTCTTACACACCCACGTTTACGTTTAAAGATGAACACGGTAAGCAACACACTGCGCCTGCAAGTTCAGGGTCATCGGACCTTAACTATCCTGTTGGTGCGAGCGTTGACATTAGTTACAACTCAGATGATTTTACAACGGTACAAATAAACTCAATTAGAAGCATATTGTATTTACCCATGATTATCTGGCTACTGGGTGGCGCTTTAATCTGGTATTCAAGATCAGCAAAAAAGAATGTCGATGAGAACGGGCTACCACCACGCAAATCTGTATTTTTAAAAGAAGGATCAAATCCACGTGACGTGCTTGCAGAACGGAAGAATTCTGAAATAAACAGTGTGTCAGCAGATATGCCAGAAGTTGTATTTAAAGATAAGCAGGACAGTACCGAAACAGACAGTACAGATAATGAAAATACTAACAAAGAGTCAGAGACAGATAAATTCATTGAGTTAGTCTTGCCCAAAAAATTCACCCTCGACTTATATGATGACTATATGCACATTACGTTAAGTTGGTTTGGTAAAAAGACATTTGTAGCAACGTTAATTGCAGTCTTTTATATAGGATCTTCTTTAGTACTTTTCTTCTCAGAAAATACGACCATCACAGGTTCTCCTCTAATGATAAAGTTAGCACCATGGATAAGTAGCATCATAGGGGTGGGAATCTTATATTACACTTTGACAACTTGGCTTAATAAAACCCATATTTTTGTAAGCCAAAAGGCCATTGAAATAAACCACAAACCGCTTCCATGGTTTGGCAATAAAAGACTAGAAACAAAAAATATAAAACAGCTTTACTCGAAAAGAGAGATTTCAAGTTCAACATCCAATAACCGCACTTCCGTTAGTTATCATCTTCATGTCATTAGTTTTGATGAAGATGATATGACGCTACTGAAAGTTGAAAATAGCGCTCAGGCATTATTTCTGGAGCAAGAAATAGAGAAATACTTAGGGATTGAAAATTTAAAAGTGCGTGGTGAGATTGGGTGAGATTCTAACTTATGCAATATAGATTAGAGAAAATAACGATTAAGGGATTTCTATATGAGCGCTAAAAAATGTTATTAAAAAGCGTTATAAAACATGGTGTGTTTACACTGTTATTTGCGTTAACCTTTTTATGGGAATCGGTATTTGCAGCCACGGCGATCCCTGTTATTGTTGAATTAGAGCCTAACAACAGCCCCAATCAAGCACAGGAGTTTTCAGCTCCCGCAATTCTATCAGGTGCAATGAGTGGTAATGATCAAGATGCTTATCTTTGGCGTATTTCTGATGCTGATGCACTTAAGCTTTGGGATTTGACACTACATGGTATTCCAGATGCTCTCACAGGAGTATCAATCGTCAGGGTTAAATATGGTCAAGATCCGAATGATAACGATGAATCAAAGCCAGAAGTAATATTGGGTTATGAAAAGCTACTAACCTTTGGCATTAGAGATGGATCAAGACCCGTTTACAGGAAAAACATGTTCTTTCCTGCGGGTGATTATATTGTGGGTTTGTATCAAGCAGGAACAAAACAAGGCTTTCAACCGCCTCGCCCGAACTCGGCACTTATTCAACTACCTAGTCCTAAATCGGCAATTAAAGGGATAGATTCTGAAAAAGCTCTTAAAGAGACCGAAACACCCAATGCCTATCGTTTGCAAATTAAACAAGGCCATTGGGTATCTTATTCTTATGAAAAGCCACACGGCACAAAGGAAACAGCTTTTAAACTAAATCCTGGAGGTAGCTACAATAGTCATGCATCGGTGCTAGGAGGGGAGAGTTGGTATTCAATAAATATTGATGAAAAGACATCCAAATTACTTTTCTCGATCAAAGGCGAGATAATGCTAGAGCGTAAACTCACGATGAGTTTATACAACGAAAAAGGGGCTGAAATTGCCAAAGCTAAATCTGATCAGTACGGTCATTACATGCTCCCGAATTTAGCTTTAGAAGAAGGTCAGTATTTTGTTAAGTTACAAGACAACAATAAAGAGCCAGCTACTCGCAATATTCGTATTGTTGAAACAGGTGCAGTTACTAAGGGAAGTGAACTTGAGCCAAATGGTGATTGGATTCATGCTAATACAATTGACCTAAATGAGCCGCTTACTGCAAAAGCAGATAAAAATGCAGAATATGACTATTTTAAATTCCTGATAGCCGAAGAAGATCAGGACGTAATTAATTTAACACTCGATTCTCCTAATATAAATTCAATGAAATTCTGTTTGTTGGATGTAAAGGGGGAATTACGAAGCTGTCGTTCTGGGAAACCACCACTGGTGTTGGATTCTTTAGCTTTAAATTCAGGATTACAGGGTTTGTTGGTTAGTCGTTCAAATGCAATTGGTGATTATTCCATTTCAAAATCTAAAATGGGAAAGGTAAAAAATAATAGCGAGTTAGAACCCAATGATAAACTTATAGACGCTAGTGTTTTTGGCAAAAAAGAACTGATTAAAGGGACTTTAAACAAACAGGATAAAGATTTTTTTACCCTTAATATAAGACAAGAACCTCAACTCTGGAGATTACAAGCGATTGGCAGTAAGCTAGGTGTATTAACGTATCACCCTCAAAATGGAAGCTATGGAGCAAGTGTTAAAGCTGCACCTAAATCTAAGCGACTCCGTCTTGATAATCTCTATTTACTCCCCGGCACACATCAGTTTTCACTGACAAGTAGAGATTCTACGAAGTATGTCTTACGAGCATTACCTCTTGGCTCGCCGAGTTTAGACGTCGAACGTGAACCTAATAATAGTTATAACACCGCTCAAAAAATCGAGTTGGGCGGTAAGCGAATTGGTTTGCTTACAGAGAAATCTGATGCTGATTATTATCGTTTTCACTTAGCCGCTAAACAATCTATTCAACTAGGTCTTACGTCCCCTCCCGATGGGCAGTTCAAAATAGATCTTTATTGGGATAGAGGCCTGCTTAAACAATATGGTTTGAAAAAAGGCAAAAGTTTAAGTACGCGGCTTGAGCTAGAGCCGGGTGACTATTTTCTATATCTGCGTGCCAGCATTACCAGCGAAGCAGAATATGAACTTACCGTTAAACATGATGCTAGTTTAGCGACAAATACAGATTTTGAGCCTAATGACTCTTCTGTAAATGCTAGCAATATTCCAGCATCATGGATTCTAAAAGGTGCTGTTGGTGAGTCTGGATATGCCAGAGACTGGTATCGTTTGCCGAACCTAAAAAAAGTACAAGTCATCAAAATTAAGAGTACGACTAAGCCTCACTTTAAGATTGTTAGCCAGGATCGTACAATAATTTCAAAACTTACTAAGTTAGAAGAGGGTGTTTGGCAAGCAGAACTCGCTAAAGATACAGAGGCATATTTCTATATAAGTGGCACTGGAAAGTACCGTATTGAAATAAGATTTGCTAGTGATGATATTGCGATAAAACCTGAGCAATCAGAATTACCTATCGCAATAACCATTATTGATGGAAATAAAACGATTGCAGCTTATAGGGATGAGCATCAACAATTAAAGCTTGAGGCAAAGCTAAGTAACGAATCGACTGAAGATATATCACTAAACATTGAAGTATCCACAAATGATGACAAGTGGAAGCCTAGATTAAAATCTGACTCTAATGCTTATATAATTCAAGCGGGCGAATCAATTACTGTACCGATCGAAATAAAGATAGAAGCTGATGCTTGGCCAGATAGCCCAGTAACATTTAAAGTACTAGCACATGATGATGTAAATAGGATAAATTCAGTATCGACGGAATTATTTGCGAAGCGTTTTATTCCTGCTAAAGATCCTAAGCAGTTCATAAATATACCAAAGGAATTGCAAGGGACAATCAACGTAGCATCTTCTGCATTGGGTGCAGAAATACGGAATAAAAAAGACGAAAGACGTTTAAAGTATTTGTATGATGGTATCGCTGCTGTGGATAATTATTTCATGGCATCTCGCCCTATATATAAATATACAAGCACGGGGGAAACACGTCCAGTAATCGAGTTAGCGGGGAAGAATCCGGTTGAGATTGTTGGTTTTAGTTTTCACCCTTTTGGCTTGCAAAGCATATCTTCGACCCAGTTTAATGCCTCAGAAGTAAAAGTTGAATTATCAAAAGATGGCGAGAACTATAATCATGCCTTAACCGCTAAGCTTTCTGCTCACACTAAAGAGCAATTTTTTGTTCTCGATAAACCTATTTCAGCACGCTTTGCTCGTCTAACACTGTTGAATAGTCGTCATAATATGAGAATAACGTTAGGTGAGTGGAAGGTGCTGGCACAAGCTAATACATTAACTGTCCTTGATGAAACTAATATAGCCTTACCAAAACTTGGGGGTCATGTGGTTTGGCTATCTCCGAAAAAACCAGGCCATAATTATAACAAAACAATATTGACCTCAAAGAAGGATGCTATCAGTAGTCATTATAATAAAGGTGACAGACATCAATGGGTAATCGCTTTTCATCATAATCGTGCGGCACTCTTACAATCATTCAACTGGCATTATGGAAAAAATATAAAAACAAAGCGCTACATCAGTGTCGATATTTTCACTTCAATGGATTCTCCCCTAGGGCCTTGGAGGAAGTTAACAACATGGAAGCTAGACAGCAGTGAAAAAAACAGTTTAACTTTAGAGAAACCAGTATGGGCAAGATTTGTTAAATTCATTCCTCATGCTAATCCCAAGCAGAAATACAGAACTTCGATTAATCTCCCAGAACAAATTGAAATTTTTGAAGCGCGTGATGGACAACACTTATCAGTGTTAGGAGAATGGGGACAAGACTCTTCAAAAGGTCCTTACGAATTCATTAATAGCCTAAGTGTCACTGATAAACCTAATGCTTTACCAACGCATACAACTAAAGAACAAGCTAAAATACTGGAGTTGGGTAAAGCCATTAATAGCCAAGTGCGTTTAGGCGATTATACCAATTGGTATCAAGTCACAATTCCAGAAGGTAAAAATACCATCAATATTACGCTATCTGGTTTTCCTACAATAGGTGCTACAGCTAAGTTATTCACAGCTGACATTGCCAAGAATGGAGAGAGTACAGAAATACCATTCGTATTAAAAAAATCCTCCCCTAAATCAAATAATTACGAAGCCTATGTTGAGCCGGGAAACTACTATATTCAGGTTGAAGAACCTCCTCGCTCAGTTATATTTACATGGGATACTAGTGGTAGTACTGCTCAAGTAAGGCCAATTATTCAACAGGCCGTTCTTAGCTACATAAAAGATGTCAAACCAGGTTTAGATGAAGCACATATGCTCCCCTTTGGAGGATCGTTTTTAAGTCAAAACTGGCTAGACCAACCTTATATGTTGCAGTCAATATTAAATGACTACAATGGCGCTAGGGATTCAAGTGCTACTGAGTCTGCTTTAATACAGGCTTCAGAAAAGCTACGAGATAGAAAAGGACAAAAAATAATTGTATTAATTACTGATGCTGTGACCCCGCATGACGCTGCGCTTTGGACTACTTTAGAAGAAGTGCGTCCTAGAATCGTGGCGATTGGAGTTAGTGCACATGGTTCTCTGGTATCCGACGAGGCGACCGAACAAGATTTAATGCAAGACTGGGCTTCTAGCTCAAATGGCTACTATGAATATGTGACGAGTATAGGAGCCATAGAGCGTGCGTTTGATCGGGCTTCATCAAAAATCAGGCAACCAGCCGAATATAACATTGTTGCGACAACAGAGTTTAAAGAATCACCAAAACCAGGTTTTTTAGAAGTAGTCAGTCATTCAAAGAAAAAGTCAGCAACGACTATAAAACTGCCAGCACCCACAATTGAAGTGATTTTGGATGCTTCAGGTAGTATGTTTAGTCAAATGGGTAAACAGCGCCGTTATCAGGTTGCAAGAAATGTACTTGTTGATCTAGTAGAGAATCAGCTCCCCGATAATGCAAATTTTGGCTTACGAGTTTTTGGACACAAAGAAACAGGCAGTTGCCGCACTGATCTAGAGATTTCTATCAAACGCCTAAATAGAGAAGACGCGATCAAGAGAATTAAAAAAATAGCGCCAAAAAGCTATGCAAAAACCCCCATTGCCGCATCATTACTTGCTACTGTAAAAGATTTGAAAAAGATTAAAGGTGAAAAAACAATCCTGTTAATCACTGATGGTAAAGAAACCTGTAATGGAGACCCAGAAAAAGCAATCGCTACACTAAATGAAAGTGGGGTTGATGCCAGCGTAAACATAGTGGGCTTTGCAATTAACAATGATGCCTTAGAAGCAAAATTTCGTCGATGGGCAAAAGCAGGGAACGGCGAATATCAACAAGCACTAGATAGTGATGCTTTACTTAAAAGTATAAAAAAGCTTTCAGCCAGAAAATTTACTGTGATTGGGACTGATGGTGAAATACAAGGAACTTACTATACTAATGATGAACCGATTGAATTGCCTGTAGGCGAATACACGATTGATTTTAGTAATGGATTAGTTAAGAAGATTGTGATCGTTACAGAAAAAACACTCATAATAAAAACGAGAAAATAATTATGAATACTGTTAATAAACTAATGAAAACCATATTTTTGAAGTTGTCTTTAATTCTAACTTTAGCATTGATTTTTAATATACAAGTTAAGATTGTTCATGCTGATACTAAAGCTTGGTCACCGCCAAAAGGTGTTCAAGAAAAAGTAACTCCTGTGATTAAAATGTTAAATGAAATTGAATCAATACTTCCAGTATCAATCAATGATATTGAAAAGATATCTGATCATTTAGACTATGATTTTGAGAAAGCAATCTCATATGCTCAAAATAATATCCACTATGAACCATATTTAGGAGTTCTTCGTGGTCACGATGGAGTGGCTACCACAGGTAAGGGTAATGCTTGGGATCAGGCTATATTTTTAGCTACAATAATAAACACTATGGGTGGTGATGCACAAATAGTTCTAGGAAATTTATCACCTAAAGATGCATCTAGACTACTTTCCATTTCTTTTAATCCAGTTAAACAAGTAGAAGAAAAAATAGATAAGAAAAAATTACTCAAAATTGTTCGTTCTTATGATGAAAAGGTTGCCCTCGAATTAGAGCATATGATACAAAACCAGAATGACGAATATGCTAAAAGCAAGTTAAATAAAGATACTAATGTTATAGCAAATTCTCTTTTGTTAATGTTAAACAAAGGAGGGGTCAAACTACCAGGTCGACAGAATTCAAATAGGCTGATTGAGCAAATTGCAAAGAATTATGCTTGGGTTAGGTGGAGAAAAAGTGATGGAGAAAAGTGGGTGTATTTACATCCAGTATTTGAAAATCAGGCTCTTCCTAACATAGAGCCATCAAGTTTTTTGTCAAATACAGTACCTGAAAAATATTTACATCAAGTAGGACTTCAATTATTTATTGAGCGTCAAACTAGTGCTGGTAAATTTGAGGAAATAGCTATTATGGACCAGTTCATAAGACCAACATCCGAGTTATATAAAAAACAACATTCCATAAGCCTAGTTCCACTTGATACTGAATCAAAAAAGCCTACTTTTCTTGTACCAATTCTTAACGATGCTATAGCTCCGGGAGGGAAAGCTATTACATCTTTGGGGTTAACAGCAGATGTCGCTGATATGTCACATGCTTCCGCAAAACTTTTTGTAACATTATCTAATAAAATGGGAGGAGCATTGGGATCTTTAAATACATTAACTGATGAAAGTAATAGTTCTACTCCAAAACTAACTGGTGTGATTCTTAAAATAGAGAGCATTATTCCAAATGGTGGCATGAACAATCTTATAACTAGGCGTTTGGTAGATTTAAGAAATGATGTCTCCTTGGATCTATCTACTGCTTCATTTAATACATTATTGGATGTCAGTATTGGTACTGAAGATAGTATAGATCTTGCTAAGAAAATAATTAGAAATGAAAGAAATTTTTTAACTTCATTACCATTGTTTATTGCTATGGCTAGAGGAGATATAAGCCTTAGTAAAGCAATGAAAACTAAACAGTTTTCTGAAATACCTAGTCCAGTTTGGTCTAATTTGACTCTTCTTTCCAATGCTTTTTTAAGAGATGATCTTCTTAATCAAATATCTTTCAGACCTAGTCCTTTATTAATAGCTAGACATACTTTTACGGATCCAGAGCAAGGCTCATTAACGACTTCTGATATAATTTCTAACCCGATAGTTGTTTTAAACCTTCAGGACAAAAACACGGTTACAATAAACCCTAATGTGGTAATGCTTCAAGGTGTACAAGATACTTTGATGGAATCAGTTTTAGTTGAAAATGCAAATGGTTGGTCACAAAGACTACCAAAAACTCTTATCAAACATCATCAGGATTTAAATGATATTAGTCTAGAATTTAATTGGCCACAAACAGCGATCAATATTGCGAAAAAAGACCTTGATGATGGCTACATCATGGCAGTCGCAAATGAGAAAGCACCATATTGGTGGCGTATTAACCCCAAAACTGGGGAGACATTAGGGATGGGAAAGTATGGGGGACAAGAAATTACGGAGTATGGTGTGGCAACGCTTGTTATTGGTGCAGCCGTTTCTAGCTATTTTTTCCGGGAGAGCGTAAAGACCTGTGGAGAAACTTTCGCGAGAAAAGAAATGGTAGATTGTTGTATCGTCGGTAATCTAGCTGCGACTTACGCAACAGCGGGAACTTTGGGTGTTGCTGGTGGGGCTGGTGTTTTTAAAGGTATGTGGAACTCTGCCGTAGGAAGCCTTTTAACTTCTGTTGGAGCTGATCTTTATGTAGGTAAAGTTGGAGGAGGAATAGTTAATGGTGGATGTGATGCATATATTAACAATAAGTAGGTCACGTATAGTTTGATCGATAAAAGACTCGAAAATATTCGAAATCTTTTGTACCTGCGATTTTCATTTCATTTTTAATCAACAGAAAAATGTAAACAGCCAAAAAGTATTAATCATGCAATTTTGTTTACTAGTGGATCAGTCATGGTAAGTATCTTTGATTCAGTTTGTGACTATTTAAAAATACTCTTATACACGCTTCGTTACACTTAGACTCTATACTTAAAATATAGGATAGCCATAATTTAATAAATTGACTTAAAACCGTCTTAATTTCTTTGCCCTTGTTTTTATGCCTTTCATACACCCTATTGGGTTGTCGTCGCTATGCTCCAACATGGTCTCGCCTTGCTCTTTTCGACGTTTTGTATACCTCAGAAATTAAAAACGGCGTACAAAACATCGAAAAAGAAGGGGGGTGGCAAAGAAAAAATCTCCTGGATTATGAGCTTTTAGTCTATCTTTCACGTTTCGTTACACTCTTTTGCCATAATCCTTTAAACGAAGTACTAGAGTCGTGTTTTTAATTCTGTGTACAATAAACTGAGTTTTTTTGCGATGAAAAAGTAGAAGCCTTCCCTTGTTTGACTCTTTTCTAACGGCTTTATGAAATCAGACTACTTATAGGTTAAAAATACTTACTAGCGAGGAGTTACTATGAATAAAACGACAATAATGAAAATGGTTATTTTACCAATGCTTTTGGCTTCACCACTCATAGCCGATGAAATAACAGATCAAATCAAACTTGGGTTAACTGCCTATGAAGAAAAGGACTACAAAACGGCCGTTGAAGAACTAAAGTATGCTACTGCAGCACTTGAAAGTTTAAATCAGGAAGAAAACATGAAATTGTTACCTGAGGCTATGGAAGGTTGGATTGTCAAAGAAGGTCAGAACAATGGAAGCAATATTGCCATGACAATGTTTGGTGGTGGTGGTTCTAGTATGAAGCGTGAATATCACCGTGATAGAGAAAAAGTAACGATTGAGGTGACGACTAACTCACCCATGCTTTCTATCATGAGCATGATGATTAAGAATCCTGCGATGATGGCTAGTAAAAAAAATACCAAACCTTTTCGCTATAAAAAAGCAAAAGGTATGAAGAAAATGGATGGTAATAAACCAGAAATCACGTTACTTTTGGCAGGACAAATATTGCTTAAATTAACGGGAAGAAACTTGGAAGATAGTGCTGTCTTAGAGGAGTATCTAAAGAAAATGGATATGAGCGCACTTAAAGAAGCTCTTCTGTAAACACAGGAGCTATTATTTAGTTAAACCGCTATTTTTATTACCCTTTTTCTATGGTCATTCACGAATGACATGAATATACAGGAGTTAAAATATGAAAAACAAACAAACTATTAATCAGTATTTCCCTAAGTTATGTATTAATACTTTTTTTATCTGTGTTGTATCGCTGATGGTGTTACCGATAAATGCTGAAGAAAAAGTACCAACCGCTGATGTTAAAGAAGCAGCTGATATTAAAGCAGTAACTGCAGCAATAGCAGCGTTTGGATTACCAGATAATATCATTGAAAAGCCTAAAATGGTTGTTGAAGAAATACCAGCAGATGTTAAAGCAGCAGTTGAAAAGAAATTAATATCAAAAATTGAAATTAAGAAAATTGAGATGGAAGCTGGAGAATTGCAAGTATTTAGTGCGTCCATTTTTAAAGTAAGACCAAAACTTGGGTACATTGCGTTAGTCGATGGGGAAATCTTAGACCTTAATAATAAGGGGTCTGAATCTACGTTACCTGGTTATCTAAAGTTAATTAAAGATGATTTTGTGTTAGATTCTGAAGAAAAAGCAAGTCAACTGGCTAATGCTTTTCATAAGGCTTTCCCTTATAAGTTTAAGAAAATAGTTAAACCAGTAAAGGTTAGCCATGGGTGGGTAGTACCTCTAGGAAAGTTCTTTAAAAAATATAGTGGTTTGGTTTTTACAACGAATGAGAAAGGGAAAATTACTTTAGTCGAGTTTGTATTGTCAATAAACCCTGAAGATTATTCTTATAAATTTAACAAGCAGAACAGAGAGATGAAGGACCTAACCCAAGGAGTGAAACAGGCAAATTAAAAGAAACCTAAGGAGGGAAAATTGAAATGGAGTATTAATCACTTCAACTCGTGAATCACCTCATGCAAGGTTTCAAATGAAAATACTTGGAAAATGTGATGATATATAAAATAGATAAACTACATAAGTTACTTATATTTTCTTTTGTTATTTATATGCTTTTATTCTCAGCTAATGTAGCAGCTTCGTACTGGTTAGAGTGCATTGGTTCGATTACTATTCAATCAGAAATATCTGAAAGCATCACAGATGCGACCAATGCAGAAACGTACGTTACTGCTGATATTTTCATTCATGAACATACTTTTAGCTGTAGAGGTCATGGAAAAAAAATAAATAAAAAAGGGGTTATTACAAATGAAAATATCTTTTTGCCAGTATCACTAAATGAAAATATGCTTAAGAAAGGTAGCCAAATCCAAGTTAAGTTTGAATATAGTGACTGGGCAAAGCAATCCGTATTAGAGGAAAACAGAATAAGAAAATGGACGGCATTAAAGATTATTAAGACTATTCCATTGCAAAAAAGCAGATCAAAAGTCTAGATAGTCAGTTAACTCAAACTGTATTAGCAGAGGGGCTAAAACGCTATAATGGAAACTATTTTTCAGTTGACTATCCTGCTGATTTCTTAGTTTCCTCCAGTGGTCCGATACTGAATTTTATAGCTGATGTGCATTTAGAAGAATTTGAGAAAGCTCCAAATGTAGACCCAATAGGAAACCTATTATTATATTGATACTGATGAAGTTTATTTGGCCTCTCCAGATGATTCAGTTGAGTTATTTGTTTATTTATTCGCTTCAATGGAGTGGTCGGCTGTTAAATTATCTTAAAGCACAAGATAATGAGTCAATAGTTAGTAATGAAAGTAAAAAAGCAATAAAGAGCGGAGTTCATTATGGCTTCATTCAAACAAAGCGAATGACTTTTAGAGCTAAAGATAATTCATATAGAGATCATTCGTTCATCAACGAGCCTGTCATGCTAATGAACTAAAAAACTGTATACACATGGGTTCGGTATTAGGTACAAAGATAAAAAATCTTATGTAAAATACCGTAGTTCATATCTCTTATTTAAAACCGCCGCCTTTTTTAGGATTTCTATCTCCTCTTGACGAAATGCTAACTCTTTTTTCATCGCTAGAAGTTCTTTTTCTAAGTCAGTTTGTGACTTCTTGGGTGTTTTATTGACTTTTGAGTTGCCTGTCATCATTACCTCACTTATCCAGTTACGAAATGTAAGGGGGGTTAATACCTAAGTCTAAGGCGATCTCGTGATGTGATTGATGACTTTTAATTGCTAAAGAGATTGCTTCTGATTTAAAATCAGTCCCATGAAAACCTCTCATTTTTAATGATAAAAAGTATCCGTTAAAATGGAGACACTCCAATGGGTTAAGGTCTAACTAAAATTGGGGAAGAATATCAGTTGCATTTAATGATAAAAGTGATGCTTTACTGATATTTACAGGCCTTGATAGTAAAAAACCTTGTACAGAGTCAGCGCCTAATTGTCTAATTAATGACAGCTGTTCAAGTGTTTCAACACCTTCCACAACCGTTGTGGCTCCTAATCGTTTTGTAAGAGTTATAGCGCTTTCTAAAATGCTTTTATTTCCATCTGAGGCTGCTAGAAGCAAGCTACGGTCTATTTTAACTACATCAACGGGTAGCACCGATAAACGGGATAAAGAAGAATAACCAGTACCAAAATCATCCATTGCAATTTTAAAGCCTTGATATTTTAATAACTTGATCGCAGGAATTAGCTGATCGGTTGGTATATCGCCATCTTCTGTTACTTCAATACAAAAATTATTCATAGGTAATTTTGCTTTTTCAAAACAAGCTATAAACCTGTTAAGTACTTGCAAATTTTTCAACATATAAGGAGGAACGTTAATATTGATGGTTACATCAGGGAGTTGGTCATAACACTTTGCAACCATATTTACGCAAACTTGGGTAAGTAATGTTAATAACCCATAAGATTGGGCTTGCTCTAAAAATTGACCAGGCAAAAGTAAACCGTGTTCTTCTGATTCAACACGAATGAGTAATTCTAATGCTTTTAGTTTGCCATCTTTTAGGTCATAAATAGGTTGGAAGTGAATAGGTAGGTGATCATCATCAACGGCTTTTTGTAAGATCTCTCTTAACTCATGTCTTGGTAAAGTTTTTCTTGAGTATGGATTATCCTCTTTGATTTCTGAAAACAAAGTAAAGTTGGTATGTTCATTTCTTGAAGATTTTAGTGCTTGCTCTGCCTGTCTAG
>JALSLS010000292.1 GCA_026988195.1 Methylomonas sp. | reverse complement strand
TCATTACAATCCCTTGCATTCGCCCCTGAGCTGTTAACGCTCTAATTTTTCCTTCCGTTTCTTGCTTTGTTCGCAATGTTACCGATAAGCGATAGATAGCTTCTGATAAATTTCCTCCTATTTCTCGCGAAATTTTAATTGCGGTTGCAACTAAATTAGCTTCCTCAATAGGAACTCTTTTTGAAAAGTTATCAAGTGCATCATTAAAATCCACACCAAGTCTAACCTCTTTCATGACGAGTGAGAATTCTTGAGAAACTGGGCCTTTATCTTCTTGAATAGCAACTTCTAAAGATTGATTTAGGCTAGACCCTGCCTGCATAGCTCTAGAAACCGCCATTAAAAAGTCTGGTAATTGCATTGTTAAATGGGCAATACGTCTTTTTTTAAGACGAAAAATGATAAACCTAGGGATAGCCACAGCTACAAAAGCCAAGCCCAAAGCCAATATATAAATACCGGTCATTAAATACGTTATATAAAATATAGCCAAAATTAAAACGATTGATAAAATGAATAAAGTTTGAGGTGGTATAAAAAGAAACATTTCCATCATGTTTCTCTTTATATCTGTGTGGAAGGAGTTCCTATATTCTGCATAAGCAGTCTGTATAATATAAATACCAATCATTACTAATACAACAATTGTTATACTCACTAAGATAGGAATTAAAAGCATTATATTCCCTCATCTTTTGTGAAAACATTGATGTTCATCTGAATTCCTTTTTTGCGCAATGCCTCATAAAAACTAGGAATTTGACCTGTTGCAACAAAATCCCCTTGCACTTTTCCATCTTCACCATAAGATTTTTGCTCAAAACGAAAAATTTCACCTAACTGAATTTTACCGTTATCAATACCGGTAACTTCACAAATACTTGTTATTTTTCTACTACCACAAGGGAATCTTGTTTGTTGAATAATAAGATCAACAGATGAAGCTATTTGCTCGCGTATGGCTCGCGATGGCAAGTCCATTTCAGCCATTAAAATCAAAACCTCAAGGCGTGACAAACAATCTACAGCACTGTTAGCATGTAAAGTGGTTAAAGAGCCATCATGACCAGTATTCATCGCTTGCATCATATCAAGAGCTTCACCACCACGACATTCGCCAACTACAATTCTATCAGGTCTCATTCGAAGGCTATTTTTAACCAATTCTCTAATAGAGATTTCCCCTTTACCTTCTTGATTAGGTGGGCGAGACTCCAAAGAAACTAAATTTGGTTGGTACAATTTTAGTTCCGCTGAATCTTCAATAGTGACTATTCTTTCATGATCAGGAATGCTGTTTGATAAAATATTCAATAAGGTTGTTTTTCCACTACCTGTACCTCCCGACACAACAATGTTTTGTCTATTCGCTACTGCTTGATTAATAAACTCCATCATGACATTAGATGCTGAGCCAAAATTAATTAAATCATCACCGTGCAATTTATCTTTCATGAACTTTCGAATAGTAATACTGGGTCCCTTTAAAGCTAAAGGAGGAATAATTGCGTTTACCCGCGATCCATCTTTTAATCTGGCATCCACTAAGGGAGAACCTTCATCAATCCTCCGGCCAAGAGGGGTTACGATTCTTTCAATTGCATATAAAACAGCTTGATCACTAGAAAAAGTAACATCTGACTTAAATAGTCGACCCTCTTTTTCATAAAATATTTCATCAGCAGAATTAACCATGATTTCACTAATGCCATCATCTTCCAGCATTGGCTCCAAGGGACCCAGGCCAACAGCCTCAGCAAGTGCTCTTTTGATTAATTCATCCTTATCAAGCTCAGAAGGGAAGTCTTTGTTTTTAGAAACAACCTCTGTGAATGTTTTTTTTGTGATTACTCTCAATTCTTCATCAGTCATTTCATGAACATTCAACCTACGCAGATCCATTTGCTGCAAAAGCTGCTCATGTATTGTGGATTGCCATACTTTATATAATTTTTGCACCTTGGCTTCTGTG
Organism: Methylomonas sp.; assembly: GCA_026988195.1. Classification (GTDB taxonomy): domain Bacteria; phylum Pseudomonadota; class Gammaproteobacteria; order Methylococcales; family Methylomonadaceae; genus QPIN01. The sequence goes on along the minus strand of JALSLS010000292.1, from coordinate 11,769 downwards.
CTATCAACGAAGGGCTCTGCCTTACTGTTGTTAGCAACTGGTTTACTTACATTATTTCTTTTTAAAGTTTGTGTATCGCCTACATCCTCATTACTTGAAGGGCTTGTAGGTTTTTTCGCCCCTAGGTGAGTTATTTTTATTATATAGTTTTGAATTCGTATTTCATCGTTGCTAGATAATGGACCGTACTCTTCTAACTCAACATCATTAACAAAGGTAGATCCACCTTTAGATTTGTTATTGTAGATATAAATACCATCATCATTTTCTTTCAGTTGCGCATGATTGGAACCAACTCTCCAACCGTATAAGCGCAGTTTACTCTCAGCCCCTTTTCCAATTATAGCTTCTTTATCACGACAAATAATTTTTTCAACTTTCTTCCCTGTCGATGTCCATGCCTCTATTTCAAACATGTTTATTCCAAAATATCCGTAACAAAAGAAGGTCCTTGAATATCGCGATCCAAAGGTACTTGAAATGATTCTAAGCGTTTAATTTCTTCTTGAAGCTCTAAAGAAGTATTGTTTTCATTCGTGGGAGTCACTAGCTCTGGAGTAATCAAAAATACCAATTCTCTTTTTGAAAAGGTTTTCCCTCTAGTTTTAAAAAAGTTACCAATAATTGGTAGGCCTCCTAAGTATGGAATTTTAGCATTATCATTCCCTTTAGTAACATTTAATAACCCAGCAATCGCAATAGTTCGACCATCATAAGCATTGATTGTTGTTGAGGCATTAGTTGTTTTTAAACCTGGTACATTTAAAACTGTATTTGTTTTATCGACTGAACTAACTTCAGCTTTAAGTTTTAAAACAATCTCGTTTTTTCTATTTACCAATGGGGTCATTTTCACACTTACACCATAGGGTTTAAAAACTACTTGGGGGCCATCGCTATTGGTAAATACTATTGGAAGCTCACCACCAACACTAAAGTTAGCCTCTGAACCACTTCTAGCAAGAAGCTCTGGTTGTGCCAATGTACTGGCCTTACCATTAGTTTCTAAAAAGTTTAGTCTTGACGCGATACTTGTAGCTAAGCGTAAATCGGTCAAAGATTTGTTAGGTGTGCCCTGGAGAAGATCCTTAAAATCAATCCCTCCAACAGAATCAGGTGCAGGCACTATCCCAAAAGTATTGTTACTTATTAAAGGGGTAGCAACACTAAAAATTGGTCCTGCAGCATCATCATCCCACCTTATTCCTAATTGACGTCCATAGTTTGCATCTATTTCTACCACTCTTACTTTAAGCCTAACCATCCTTTCTTTTACAAACTTCTGTGGTTTTACTAAGGAGGATATATTAGGTATTTTTGATATTACAGTCTCTAACGCTTTAAGATTTGTTGGATCAATTTCTCCCCCTACAATAAGACGGTTACCCGCTTTTTTTATTTGTATAGCTTCTACACCAAAGGCATTTAACAATTGTTTTGTTTGATAGATGTTAAATTTATTAGGGTTAACCAATGAAATAACATTATCGATTTTACCAATTACTGACTGATAAATTTTTTGATCTACGGGCGAAATTTTCCCTTCAACAATTATATGTTTGTCAACGGCTGTAACTCTAAGCCCTGGGAATGTTCGTAGAAGCGATTGAGCAATGACTTTTCTCCCTCCCATGTTAGCCGCTAAGATATTGAACTTATATCCACGGTATGTTCCATTTTTCAACCATATTTTTACATCTGTCTCACCTGCTGCAGTAGGAATAAATAAAACCTTGCCATTATCTAGTACTATAGTTTGTAATACTTTATCTTGCCCAACAGCAACGCGAGATACTTCACCAACTCTTATAGGTTTCACTTGCCCTACGTACAAGTTCATTCTGGTATCTGCCGATACGAGACTGTTAACCATTACTAATAAAGACACAATGATTGTGCTGATAATATGCTTAATATTAATCACTATTATATTTCCTTGTTTAAAATTTATACTTATAAAAGCCATTTGGTATTTCTAATATAGTTGTTATCAATGTAGTGCTCTACATACTGGCTTTCTGCTCTGAAGGCTCTACAATCCGAGGATAAGTATCTTTATCAAATGTAAGCGATGGAGACTGAATTGCTCCATTTCCTCCATTCTTCTTCTGTTGCTTCGTAACAGGAGTTAACAAGAGGCGAGAACCAGGGGAATAGTACTCATAGCTATCTTTAGACTTTTCAGTTTTATTATAAACAGCAAACAAACCATCCAAAGTCCTAACCTTAACTTGCCTTCTATCTTTCGAATTCCTTAAAAAGAAAACAATATCACCCAAGTCTTGAGCTAAAGCTAGCTTAGTAGCATCATTGATGGGTACACCTACCGTAACGTAACTATACGTCGGTATATTCCCTGCTTTATCCACTGGGATACGATATTCTTCTTCTACTGCTACCAAGGGATTCCTATCAACAGAAAGGACTTTAATTTTTGCAAGCAGGGGGACAAGCATTTTACTTTTACCCTGGTTTTTACCTTTGGCAATATCTTCAAAGGAAAGAGGTGTGATTTTTGATTTTTCAGCAAGCACTAATATATCAACAAAATCGCCTGGGATAAGCATATGAGAGTTACTTTTCTTTGCATCAACCTCTAGTGTTACAGCAGTACCTCCGTCCTTTAGCAGATCTGAAAAGCGATCAACTGCCTCACCACCAAGGTTTGAGCTATAGATAATCTGTCCACGCTTCATAGGCACATTTGAAACTTGCCCAAAATAACCAGCAGCGGTGGCCGGTGTTATTGCGCCATCACTAACAAACTCTAAAGGATATTCAACCGGAGCTACCATCGACCCTTTCAAAACATCTCCTTTGTTAATATCACCTACCGCAACTATAACATTTGTGGTTTTAGCAGCATTAGGTTTGTATGCTCCTTGTATCTCTTTTGTTTTATCTTCAAGATAAGTCTGGGTTAAAAAAAACGTTGCACCTCCAAGTATCAGAGCAACTACTAGCATTAACCATATATTTGATTTTTTTCTCACAAGATTTCCTAATTATTTTTTATGTAAAATAAATGTTTTTATTTATTAGCTACGATAGATCAACGAGGGTTAGAAATGGAGTTTGAATATGACGCATATTCTTTTTTCAGGGCAAGCTCAAGAAGCTGAACGGCACTAATATTGTTACCGCTGTCATCTTGAAAGGCTGGATTAGGAACAATTAAAGCCAGTACCAGAGCGCTTAGACCAACGATATATTCAATCATTGATGCTCCTCTGATGCTTTTGCTCAGCTTTAGCCTAGCTATATTTTTAATGCAATACTTATTTTTCACTTATTTACCAATACAGAAACTATCTTTGTGCGACCACTTTTATCTGGAATGAATGATACAACTAATTCATCGTATCCTTTTTGCATAATTAAAGTACTGCTAGAAAAGGTTTTAAACATTTTTTCAGATAGACCAGCTTTAGCTTCTAGCCAACCTTTGTTCTCAAAATGTAATTTGTAATGATGGAGGTTACTCGAAACTCCACCAGGAGAATCATACACAGTGGTACGGCTTTTTTTCCCCATATCAATCGTATTAAGATCAGATAATTTTCTAGTATCAGGAGAAATTGGGTAGAACCTCTCTATTTTTGCTCTTTTTGTAGCATTTTTTATTGTACTGGGCTCACTTATGCTTATGAGACCGCTAGCACTATTAAAGGAACCAAAACCCTTCGCTGGGATATTTCTTACTTGAACAGTAGTCAAGAATTTACCGCTGAAATTAGAGTGATAAATCCAATCAGGTGTTTCAACCGTTCTAATTTCTTCGTTCCATAGCTTGCTATAGAACTTAACAATATCTGTATTTCCTTTTGAGGATTTAAAACTAAAAGATTTTACTTTGTACCCATTAAAGCTAAGTGGTTTCTCACTGAGAAGCTGAACTTCCATAAAGTATGGAGTTTTAATATTTGGTAGATCGCTTGCATAAAGCCCATTAACTGCAAAAAAAACTAGGAAAATACGTAAAGCTCTTAAAATAGAGCCTACTATAAAGGATATCATGTCAGAATTTCCCCATGGTGTGATTTTCGTCTAATAATTTATCGGAATTAATCACATCAAAATCTAAATCCCCTACTTTTCCACTTATTACGGGTACATTCTTCATAGTATTTCTGTAACCCTCCAATAAACCTTTTATTGCAATATTGTCAAAGCCTCTTGGTTGTAATTTTCTTACCTGCTCCTTATTGTGATCTACCCCTCCTGCACCCCAACCATCAACAAGCAGTGATTTAGATGCATTCATGATAGTTGTATTACTTGTAAAAGCAGAAATCCATGATGGGTTTTTAACCACTATTTGAGCATTGCTATGATAATAACCATCGGGATTGATTAGAGCTTTAACTTTAGTTTGCAGAGATAAAGTCGATGCATCAAACACGCCATTAATCAATCCTATCTTGGGTTGCTTGGAGTTAGTAACCGATAACATTAGAGCCTGGTCTGGTGTTGACACACGAGAACCGAGTAGACTTGTGTAATTCTGTGTGTTAGATCGACCGTCTAAAAAATAATGAAATTTATCAGTTTCCATATTTTCGGTAGATTGACCTGTAAAAACCAAAGCATTGCCATCTGCTAAAACACGATGTCGTGCCTCGTCTTTCAAAGTATCGCTGACTTTTTCTTGAGCCTGATACCCTACAGATCTTTCCCATACAGCATATTGGGCTGATTGCTCTGTCTTATGCCTGATGTCTGTTATTTTTGCGAGAATAGGTATCAGTGTGAATAAACTTATCAGCACGAAACTCGCAACAACTAGAAATTCAACCCAAACAGCTCCTTGCTGTTTATTATTACTAGTGGCAACCTTTGACTTTTTACGGGAACTAAGGTGCATTTTTTAATACCAGTTTAGCGGCCTGAATTTCAGCGGAAGAATATTTCGTTAGCCTCACTTGCCAATATGGGTTAAATAAATTTCCAACCTCCTGTTTAGAATCGTCTCTACCGAAACCGCTATCAGGAGAGCGAGAAAAATATACCTGGGCTTTTGCTATAGCCAGTATGTTATTCCCATCGGCTAAGTTTCCTTCCTTTTCAATATTGAATGATCCATTGTTCGGGACAGGATTACCTGTCTGATTTTCAATCACCTGATTTCTCGTTCTAACACCGCTTTGATCTTTTGAAACGAGTGCTATAAATTCAGGACCAATAATTTCTTGATTTTTTTTCTTAAACTTATAAAAAGAATGAAGTTGCGAAGTAGCGCCTAGCTTTTTATTAGAGTCATTTGATGCCGCATTTTTAGCAGATTTTTGATTATAACCAGCATCACCCCATTTACCTCTTTTTACAGATTGATTCCAATTCCATAGTGATGGTGGATCATAGTAAGAATCATAAATGTCATCACTAGAAGTAGGTTTTTTAGAAGCATGAGCCGCACCTCCGCCTATCGGAATCCATTCTCGATCCTTTGTTTTCGTACGAAAAGGATCCCACCACTTAGGACTCAAATACTTATATTTAACCCATAAACTAACAGTGTCCATAGCGCTCCATTCCCAGTTATAGGAAGACCCATCAACCTTTCTATCGAAGTCACTACCCCCATTATCATGGATTCTCACTTCACCATCTATAGATCTCCATGCTTTACCTGGATCAATCAGACCAACAAATACATTTATTAAGCCTGGCGGTACATACAAATCTAACCACATATTATTTCTATTGTGGACAAAGCCATCGTCTGTCTGCTTAATAATACTTGCAAAAGCATCATAATCCGCCAGTCCTCCTCCCACGCCATTGAAGTTAGTTGTGGGTGAACTCACTCTATCGATGAACTTACTTTCAATTGATTGAAAAAGCTTTGCTGGTATTAGAGCAGAATATTCAATTTTATTTTTTGAATCACCTTTTGCATCATTATTATCCTGAAGAACCACATCAAAAGTATTCAAAAGGATTGCCGAGGTCGCGAGATGCACTCCCTCTTGAGATACCGAAAGAGCCGTAATAGCAGGCTTTTCAAAACTTATTCCCAGCTTGATTGTGTTTTTTAAAAACGGATCGAAATCTTTAAAGGCCTTTGCTATAAGGCTTGTTGCATTTTGCAAAGACGCTCCAATAGCTGACGTTGGGGGAAATGCCGTTAAAAAAGTTGCAGCTGTATCTAGCGTATCAACGGTATCTTTTGTTTTTCTATGCCATGAATACAATCCAACCATTTGGCCAATCGCAAGCTGATTGGAAACCATGGCTCTATTGGTATAGGCCATATAATTCATTTCTCTGGCAACTACATTCACAGAACTGTAGGTTGCTGCATCTACTGCATTTTGGAGTTTTAATTTATGGGTGACTATTTGTCCGCTATTGAACATAGCGAATAAGGAAAGTCCTAACGCTGAAAATAGAACCAGCGTTAGGACTGTTGCGTAGCCTTTTTGGTATAACATCTCAAATAGTGACGGCTATTATTTAATTGATGACGTCGCACTCTTCGAGAATGTAGCCATGTTATTTATGGTATCAGAATCTACTGAAGTTGTAGCACCTGCTGCCGCTGTTCCTGCATTTGCAACATGGGTATCAGCGCTCTGACCAGCAATTTCATTTGCAAGGCCCGCTACTTGTTGCTGTACTGCCTCACCAAAGTAACCATAGGCGCCAATAGCGGCAACAGCAATCAAAGCTACAATAACAATATACTCGGTCATACCTTGACCTAGTTGTTTTTTCTTCATCATACTTAAATTTTTCATAAATAAATCCCTTTATCGTTCACATAATTAAACATTGATTAAATTAGATGACATTAATCAAACCACCTTATACCTTATATTCCCAACGCATCTAAAAGTAAAGTATTTTATCGTTCATTGGACGAACTCTAAGCAATGAGTGATAAACGCACTACTTAAAATAACACTAGCTTAAATGCCTGTGTCTACTTGTACTCGCTTGATAACCCCATCTCTTGTATAGGTTACATCAGCATAAGTCGCATGATAAACAATATCTACCTTTACATTGTGAGAAATAAGATTGACCGTAATTGAGCCTTCGGCTGGGAGTATTTTACCTGGCGGAACAAAAAGTGGAGAATTTAGGGCAACTCTTAGGTCATAACTACCTTTTGGATAGGTATAAGTTCCTACATCTTCAAGCGGCATGAAGATCAAAGAACTTACCTCATCTTGCCAAATTAATTTATTACCCGAATCTGAGTCACCCATCACCCATTTAGCATTAAAGCTTAACGCTTCGGTTGTAAAACCATCGACCTTAGATCCTTTGCCAATATAGACAATACTATCAATGACTAAACTCTCCCCAGAAAGGGTGGTATATTGAGAACGAGGTGTATCCACTATAAATTCAATAGCATCATTTTCTGCATAACGAATTTCTGTGTGCGAACCACTGCCTGTTAAGTAGACTGCGTTTTTCTCAAACTCTGTCACGTCAACATCTTGTTGACCTGAGGCATAAATATAATTTGTGTATTCTGATGTAGTTAAGAGGGTTGTTTCGCTAGCATTTGCTTCTATCGGAAAAGGGCTTATCAGCAATGATCTATCCATAACTCCATCAACAATACCTGCGCCATAAAAATCAGCCTCAGAAGCTAGCTTGCAATTGTTCGCTGAAATTTGGTAAATAGGATTGGCTAAATAGCTATCTATAGAGTCCCCAACACGCACAGGCGTTGGCGGGAAGTTTTTAGTATACTCTACATTCCCCGATTGACACTTCCGAATCAAATATGAATCAATAAATATTGGATTAGCGGGATCATCTATATCATCGGGAAGAACTAATTCAACCATGTCCGGCGGTACAGGCAATTGATACCCACCCACTATACGAACCGAAGACGTTAAACTCGCAATAGCCCCTGGTAATAATTTTCCATCTGACTTATCTAGACCATACGGAAAGCCTACTTTAGAGATGTTTGGTATATCGGGATCAATATCATCATTATTGGCATTAGTCGATGAGCCACCTCCACAAGCAACCAGCATGCTAGTAGATATCAATATAGGAATAATTATCTTCATACTTAACATTTTCTTATCTCTTATTTGGGAATCAAATTACCATAGCGTAGCGTGATAAATAAATCAATGTTAGATATAGGGTCTATTAATTAAGGATGTCAATTAGGTTATTCAGAGATTCCTTAAGATGGTTTGCATTCCCACACTAGGATATGTTTTGTTCTTTTGCTCTCAAACAGATCAGCGTTGAATTTATTTAGTTTTCTTAGTGAGGTCACTTCAACGCCCGTATCTTTGGAGATACTAAAAAAAGAGTCTCCTTTTTTTATCAAGTAGTACCTTCTGGTAAACCCACCTTCAAAAAGAAGATAGGTATAGGAGCGTATACGTGATGACGCTAGGCAATTAAGTTTTGAATGATTTTCATTGGTGGGCTTATTGGCAATGAACTGTACTTGTTGGTACAAACCCTTTTTGCCATACTCTTTTAGAACCTTGTTTACATAAAGACGGGTTTCCTTGTAGGGAGGAATTCCCCCGTAACGTTCAACAGCTCCTTCGCCCGCGTTATAAGCGGCTACCGTTAATTTAATACTTCCCTTAAAGCGATTTAGCAAAAACCTTAAATATTGGACACCACCAGAAATATTTTGCATTGGATCAAAACTATTTGTAACGCCAAAACGCTTTGCCGTAAAAGGCATTAGCTGCATAAGCCCTTGAGCACCTTTTAAAGATACCGCTTTTGGATTAAAACAACTTTCGGCAGAAATCACCGCATAAATTAAATCAGCATCTACCCCATATAATGTACTAGCTCTAGCAATAATAGCCCCATACTTGCCCTTATCAGAACATTTATTATTTACAATTGTTTTATGTGTAGGTAATGCCTTTGGTGGTTTATTATTTATTAGTACGCTCTTATTAGATGGTAACTTTTTAACTCCTGACGAGGTTATTGATTCATATGAGTAACTATTTTGAGTTATTACTGATATTGAAAGAAAAAGAATATAGATTAAAAGCACACCCCCCCTGTTTTTTGCCCTTTTGTATGTGCTATGGGGGTGTTTTTTCCTCTCACTTATATGGTAGCGAACAACTTGAGTGATGCACGGCATAAGCTTATTAGCATGGATGAAATTAGCTATCAAAATAACGAACATGTGAACAGCTACGACGAATATTCTCTGTTAAATGCTTTAGCTTTTTTCATAACATAAATTTGCATCGTGTTTCCTGTAAAAGCCATAGTAAGCATTTCTTAAACCTTGAATTTTTCTTGTTTTTTAATAAATACTGCTTAAATATACGGCAGATCAGAACAAATATATATACCTTGTGGTATAAAAATACTTACTTACAGCTATATTATAATTGAATTTTATCGAGCAATAGAGTAGAAGGGCATATCAATTAATAGGTTTTATCTGCTTACTTTAAAATGAAAAATACGATCAATAACCAACAATACCACTATCAGTCAGGCGCAACGCTTGCTGAAGCACTCTATATATTGCCTATATTTTTCATCATTCTTTTTGGCATGATGGAAATGACATTTATTTATAAAGGCAAAAACACTCTAAATCTCGCCACCTCAGAAGCGGCTCGCAAGGGCTCATTTAATCATGCAGAGTTGGGGAGCATCCAAACCGCGTTATCCGAAGGAATGGCTCCACTCTATGCGGGCAGAAGCTCCTGCCTAGGAAACGCTATAGAAGAACCTGGGGTGAGATGTGCCCGACTCATACAAGGTTCTATTAATGCCGTTGGCGCTCCTAAGCTTAGAGCGGTAACCATTCTAAGCCCAACAAAAGAAATTTTTGATGTCTTTGCGGTAGAACATAATATTAAGCTTCCAGGAGTTCCGGGAGGACAACACCGACAAAAATACATGCCAAATGACAACCTCAACTGGCGAACTAAAGCAACAGTACCTGTTACTATTGGCGGAAAAAGCGAACAGATTAACATTCAAGATGCTAATCTATTAAAAATTAAAACATTCTGGTGTCAAAAACTCTCCGTTCCTGGTTTAGATCTACTTTTTTACAATGCTATCTTAAGATTCAACACCAGCCCCGAACAATTTTACTGTAATCAATTAACCAAAAATATATCTGCAAGCAGCCCATCAACAACAGTATTTGGTAGAACTAGGGGATATTATATCGCCATTCGGTCTCACGCGATTACCCGAATGCATAGTCCTGTTATGTCAGACACACCTTTATTGACTAGTGATGAGGTTGAAGATGCAATTGATCCGGACCCACCAACAACCAATCCTGAACCACCCATTGTAATTAATGACCCTCCACCAAGCTGCGACCCTGCTACACAGGAATGCTCTCCTCCAACGTGTAACCCTGACACTGAAAATTGTGGAAGTGATGGTGATTACTGTGATGCTAACACAGGGATTTGTTATGACTGCTCGGGTCTTTTATGTGTATCAAAGTGTAACCCCGTAACGGGTATTGGTTGCCCTTGCGACAAGGGCCCAAACCAACCTAATTCTAGTCCTGTACCTAACTTTACACCCATTTTCAATACTGCCAAATAATTATGAATTATATACAACGATTGAGAACTTTTTTATTTATAGCCTTTATTCTATCAACCTCAAGTTCTTACGCAGACTGTGATGGTGGCGATGGTGACGGCGATTGCTCTTCTAATAATTCCTCACCGGTTGCCAGTACCCGAAGTTCAGCCAAAGCTATTTCTACGGTGGGTAATCCGATTAGTCTTATCACGGGTAACAAATACCAGCGTGAGGCGGATTATGAGGCTTCTGGGGGTATTGCCTCTTTGGTGCTTAATCGTTTTTATAATTCTTTAAACACCACCACGGACACAGGCATGGGGCTGGGCTGGCGCCATTCATTTGATGTGTCGCTGGTTGCGAGCAGTGATCAGTCGAGTATTCAAATTAACCAGAGTGATGGCAGGCGCATTGAGTTTAAGCTTGATGGGGTCAATGGCAAACAGTATCGAGCAGAATCACCACAGGATGGGGTGATCAGTGCCTTGGGTACGAATATTCTTTGGTCGTTGAGTGATGGACGCGGTATTGTGTTTAAAGGTTCACGCCCGATTGAAATCATCTACCCTGGCAAGCGCTCTTTCACGCTGGAATATCAACAAATACGTGATGGCCATTTATCCAAGGTAACGGATCATCAAGGCAAAAGCCTGACCTTTCATTATGCTTCTGGCAATACCGCATTGGGTAGTTTTACTCAAGATGAACAAACAAACGTTAAGCTCGCAGGGCATTTAGAGTCGGTGGTTTTACCCGATGGCGGTGTGATTGCTTATCACTATGATACTGATCATAACTTATCCAAAGTGACTTACCCTGATGACACCTCACGGGTTTATCATTATGAGAATGTGGGCTTTCCTAATCACTTAACGGGCATTACCGATAGAACCGGCAAACGCTTTGCGACATGGGGCTATACCGATGAGGGACGAGCGAACCTCTCCACCCATGCAGGCGATGCTGAAAAGGTTACGCTTGATTATAAGATACCTGAACGTATGGGTGATATTGGTACAACCGTTGTCACTAACTCACTGGGGCAACAAAGCACCTACAGATGGCGCTTTTACGATGCGATTAGCCAACGTTTGTTATTGAGTAGCGAAGGACCGGGTTGTCGTACTTGCCCTGCACCGAATAAAACCTACACCTATAACAACCATTATCAACTTGAAACAGCGACCGATACTAAAACAGGCGCGGTGACGCGGTATGAATATGATAAGCAGG
>JALSLS010000291.1 GCA_026988195.1 Methylomonas sp. | reverse complement strand
TCATATCACAACTAAATGATCGACCCAGAAAAAAGTTGAAGTTTAAAACACCCGCCAATAAAATGGCGGAATATACCGCTAAAGAAGCGGCCTAGAAGTTATGCATTTCACTGTTGAATCTGCCGGATTATCAGAGCAATAGCCTTTATGTATTCCGTATCTAAAAACAGAATTGATACGTGAAAGTACTCGTTCGGCAACTTCTAATGCCCCACGCTTTACAACAGGGTCAATAATATAATCTATATCATAAGGTGTGAGTGTATTGATAACGCGAGAGCCAATAATGGGAAAAACATCGTTATCTAGTGACTTTAATACTGCCTTTGTATGTGTAGGCTTCCAACAGCGTTTAGTATCTGGAATTGATTTAAAATTAATCCATTCTTGAGCTACTTCTTTAAAGCTCATTCCTTCTGGATTCTTTTTTAGTCTTTTTACTTCTGCTGGATTTTTACCTTCATCGAGCATCAACAAATATTGATTTCTAGCTTTTCTGGCTTCTTTGAGTTTTTTATTTGGGAACTTGCCAATCGTGACAAGGCATTCTTTGCCATTAAAGCGGTATTTGAACCGCCAAACCTTTCTACCCGAAGGAGGAACGTACAAATATAAGCCTTCAGCATCAAATAATTTATAAGGCTTAGTTTTAGGTTTTGCTGTTTTAGATTTTAAATCAGTTAATGCCATAGTCAGGGGTAAAAAATTAAGGGCTGTTATTTGTTCCCTTTTTTACCCCATAATGGGTTGAATGTAAACAAATCTTAACGGACGTTAATGACCTGTAACTGGCTTTGCAGTGCGACTTAAAGAACCATATTGAACTTCTTTAAATCTGTATGTGGTGCCCAGGGCCGGAATCGAACCGGCACGGTGTTGCCACCGAGGGATTTTAAGCCCCTAATAAAATCAATAAGTTACTGATAATTAAGCGAAGTCTATATTAATCTACTTTAGTTAATAGTAGTTATTAATCAGTAGTTTAGCGTAATTTAGCGAAGGGTACAAAAACTGAGCACTGTACCTCTATTGTACCTTTTTTAAAGCTTACAAAAGTAAGGTTATTTGTTATCAATCTTTACTTTTCAATGGTGTAATAATTCTCTCAAAGAGTGGTCGCTTTAAAGTCTCACCTCCTGTGTTAATAGAATCAATGCATGCCTTCACCCACTCCTTGGCATTAACCGTTGAAAAATCTAATTTGTATCCATGTGCTTCTGACAGTTGTGACATAAAAATTCGCGTAGATCGTCCGTTGCCTTCACGAAAAGGATGCGCCAAATCAAGGGTTGAATGTAAATCAGTCATAGCATCAATGTATTTATTAACGTCATTGACAGATAAGCCTAGTGCTTCAACCCTTAAAGGTAGTTCCTTATTAAACAAGTAATCCATCTGCTGAGAATCAGCAAAGGGTGTGCCACCTTTATTCATACTGTAGCCACGAACAACCCCTGCATGGGTGCTTGAATCTTGAAATAAGTATTCATGAATTTTTGCAAGATGCTTTATGTCAAAGCCACCTTTAATGCGATTAAGCTCTAGCTCCTTTGCTCTAACATCTGAAAAATGTCTTCCAACCGTATCACGATCTGATTCGGGGATACCTGTTAGTTTATCCTCAAAAACAGGCGGAAATTTTAAATTTGGCACTATTTATTTCAAACCATGATGTGCTTTTAGTAATGCTATTTCTTCTTCAGTGGTGATTTCACCAAGAACTTGCCGTTTTTGCAACTCGTAAGCATATCCCCCTTCTTGAGATAAAGGCGCGTACCCCTCTAAGGCAGACGATGCCTCTACCCGATGAACGATATCGAGTCTCGCTTGTTGTTCTGGATTTAACTCCATATCATCTAATTTTATTAGCTTTGCCTTTTCAACCTCTACCAAATGGCGTAAGTGCTTCTGTGGTGAACGATGTGCTGTAGTTGCCAACTCACGCAAATCAGCTAAAACATCACGGTCAATTTTCATTGTAGTCTGGCTCATAGCTTAATTCCTAGCATATCAAAAGGTATACCTTCAGTATACCATTAACATACTTATTAGAACAGTATTGCTATAATTGCATTTTATAACTCTATCTCTATAGGTAGATTCACTAAGCGGTAACGTCTATCAACACTACAGGCATTAATAAATATCGTTCCATCTTGCTCAACCATGCCGTAGTCTTCATGAATATGACCAAAAGCATGAATCTTGGGTTTAATCTGTTTAACTCTATCAAGTAAGTCGTGGCAACCAACCTTATCGCCCTCTTTGATTCTATCCAGAATTCCAAAAGCTGGGCCATGAGTAATCAGAATATCAACATCATCGGGTATTAGATTCCAATGCCATGAAATATCATGACCTCTATTGCGATTAAATGCCCAATTGAAAAATTGTGGTTGAATGGGAGAACCCCATATTTTAAGCCCTTCAACTTCTGTACCACTGTCATTTAAATAGATAATTTCACGATCTTTGAATAAATGCTCCGCCTCATCAAGCCGATCATCTTCAAAACAAAAATCATGGTTACCCGCGATAACAATTTTGTATTGAAAATCCTGCTTAGCCATAAAATCAGCAAAGTCTTCAGCATCCTCAAGGCTTCCTTTGTTAGTGAAGTCCCCACAATGAATAAGCACATCACCTGCCTCAAGAATAAGCTTGTTATGTAAGGAATGGGTATCTGATATAAAAGTGAATTTCATTTAGGAAAACCTGATTAAGTCGATTAGAATTTAGCGTAGAAAAAATATCGGCAGATTTGGCAAGCTAAAAATAATTGGACTTGATCAAGCTTTCCTTTAGTTAACCATTTCTCTCTAATCTGATTCAAGCAGTATAAAATAGCCCTTAACTCCCCTTAGCCACCAACCCCATAAGTTGATCTAAATACCCACCATCAGACATAAAGAAAACATGCTTATCAGCAAGTTCTTGTTCTGTTAATCCCCATTTATTAGAAATGACAGATTTAGGTGTTTTAGGTGAGCTTAGTATCACGCTCTCCAAACCGACTTCATTATTCATTCGTTTTTGAACATCTTTTATATTTTGGCTAAATTCTATTTTGTCTGAGCCTTGCCCTTCGTGTTGCAAGCCATGCGGATCAATAAAGACAATCCTCTGTTGAACCTTGCTATCCTCTTCCCATATTCGCCACAAGATAAAATCAGGATAAAAACCACCCGCTTCAAAAAAGCCAACACCACCATGTACAAGATTTCTGAGCAAATACAGTTCTTCTCCTGTTTCTTTCAAACTATCGGCTTTACGTTCTAACCACTTCTTTAAATCTTGCACAAATTGAAATTCTGATTCAATAAGTCCAACAGGTTGAATGCTGATACGGTCTGATTTTGCACACAATAAGGGATTATAAAGATGGATATTGAGATTCGTGCCGACAATGCTTTCATGCCCATTATCAAATTCATCTTCATTATTTTCTTCAAAAGCTTTCTTTAGCTCTCGAATATCATCCACCAAAGATGACACACTGGCATCAGTAATGATTTGATAGGTATCGTCCGTAGGTAAATTGTCATTCGCTTTATCCAAAGTAACCAGCTCAAGACGCGGCTCAAGGAAAGAACGACGGTGATAGTTATAAACCTTATCACTTAATAAACAGAGTAGTTCCAAAGCAATTTCTTGCCAAAGCCTGATATTTTTAGCATTCATAGCCCACTGGTTATGCGGAATCAAAATGTCATACCAAGTATCCGCTGCCAATAAGGTTTTTAAGCGTGTTTTTTCTATCAATAAATTGGCATAGCCTCTGCTCTGCGTATAACGGACTAGCCCCAAGTACAATAAATCCTCCCGAACTAAAGCCAAGTGCAAAGCATCGAATCGACGAGAATAGGCAGGTGAGGCTGTCTCCGCAATGCCTTGATGACCTTCAATTTCATCAGCCAACATCGTCGCCATTTTAGGCATGTGATCAGCAACAACTCTGCGGTTATGTTTTGTTATATCAGGGGTTAAGCCAAACTCCTTATCACTGCCACCAAAGCCAAACAAAACCAATGGTCCATTTTTAGGAAAAGAATAGTGCTCATTGGTATCTTTACGCACTTTAGGACGCAATATCTTCAAGCGTTTACCCATATCATGCGTGGTATTAAGCTTAATTTCTGCGATAAAAGGATTCTCATTCCCTGGCAAACCTTCATCTGCCAGAAAATCACGGAACTGGGCGATAAACTCAGCCCCCACACCAAAGACATTCAATGTTTCCAACAAGTAGATATTTTTGGGAGCCATGCCTGTTTGATAGCGACTGCTACGCATCAAGCTCATATCCCGACCTTTTAGGCGTACGCCACGACCAAACAGCTGCACAATTTGCGAGCCTTCTTTTTTACCTGTGTTCATCAAGCCCATGCTGGAAACACGCCAGCAGTTCCAACCCTCAATAAACTTTTTAGAACCCAGTAAAATATTAATTGGTGAATCCTCATTCACCACATTGGCAAATAATGGACTGGCAAATTCAGACTTTTTAACGTCGATATAATCAATATTCTCTCTGGCAACCATTACATCCAGATGATCAGCCAGACCTTTGGCATCACCCACATTAATCAAGCCAAACGGTGTATCGTTATCACCCACTTTAAGCAATAACTCACCCGAATCTCCCGTGATACGTTCTACCACTAAAGCACCGCCACCATCTGCCTGAAAAACCAATCGACAAATATCACGATAAATCAAATTGGCAGCTTTACCTTGCTCTTTAATATAGGGAAAACTAGAGCCAAAAATATCTCTGCCATCAGCATCAAGCAAACCTGATTTTTTAGCATTACCTGATAAGATAATTTCAATTATTTCAACGGCATTTGTTGTGCTCCCTAAAAACCAGCCCATAAATTTTAGGATTTCAGCAACATCAGAGGCTCGCTCATCGTAGTTCTTTTTTGCCTCTTTCTTACCATCGTCTTTAATAACGCTTGCACCCACAAAAACCCATAAAGGTGCAGCTAAATTATAAATATGAAAGTCTTGTTTCTTCTCAGAATACAACAGGCATTGCTGATAAAAAGACAGCAAGGCTGCCGTTAAATAATAGTGTTGATGGCTTTTGTTTTTGGCATCATTCGGCAGGTTAAAAATTCGATAATCCTTGCCATAACCATCTTCATAAAAATAGCGGTAGCCATAATCAAATAGAATCGACTTGGCATAGGTTTCTTCAACCTCTCTGTCTTTTGATGCAACCACCGCCTCTTTAAAGGTGGCCGAATATTCAAAGGTAAAACCATTGCCCGACATTTTATTGCGGTATTTTAACCAGCTTCCAGACTGTGCATTGCCCAAGCCTCTATGCCCTTCATCCACCAGCAATAGATTCGCATCACCGAAGCTGTCCACTGCCATCTGCTTTTTACCCTGTACATCTGCCAGCTTGGTTATTTCGGTGAGTGAGATAATATCGAGGGCTTTTCTACCTGCTGCGATTAAATCACCGCCTTGTACTAATCGTTCACTGTGCTTAAATCCGCTCTCATCAAGCTCTTGCATGTGTTGCTGAGTTAAACGCTCATTCGGGCTGATAACAATAATCTCGCCATATTGCTCTGTTTTGCCAAAACGTTTTGCATAGTGTTTAAACTGCAAAATATTAACGTGCATCAACAGCGTTTTACCGCTACCTGTGGCATTTTGCAGGCAGATTTTATTCAGATCACTTTCAAGATAAAGATCAAAGCCTGTTAAAAAGCCCTGCTCATTAAAGTGTTGATTAAAGCGTTGCAGCTGATCATTTAGCCCAGACAATAATGCCTTTTTGTCTTTAAAAAATTCATACAGATAAATTTCAATAAATAACAGGCTTAACCACTGAAAGTATTTCCAGTCTATCTCTCGTGTACGGTCTTTATTAATCGCATCAAGGTGATCAACAATATTGGCATCAAACTGTTTTAACTGCTGCTCACTATAAGCCCAACCTTTTTGCCAGTGCGACAACAAAGCGTGTAAAAAACGATGATGCCGATCAGCACCCAAACCACCCTCAACATGACGCAAGCTTTTTGCCAGCACAAACAAAGGACGCACCACCTGCTTGCCATCTTTATGCTCTTCAAGTGCATCAATCGCAAAACGTGACAACAACCATTGGTTGAGCACTAATTTGTGATGGAAAAACTTTTTAGGCTCTAAATAACGTGGCTTAGCCATTAAACAGCATCCTCCCACATTTTAGCCATAAAGGTTTCTTCCAAACTCATCAAGCGGCTTTTAGAACCACCGCTTAACTGCAAGCCGTGGCTACCATTAATATAAATCAGGTCATATTCGCTATCTGCCTGATTAACGCCTTTCTTGGTCAACACTGCTTCAAGAATAGCGGCATCTTTTTCTGCGTCATCCGTTAATTTTCGCCACACCACCAACACCTTGTCAGTATTACTGGTGTCACCTGCGGTACGACAACACCAACCTTCAACCAAACGTAGCTGATATTTCCCTGCCTCACCCGAGTAGGCATCTTTTTCTTTGCGTTTTTTAACCAGCAGACGGGTATGTTGATCATCGGGTAATTCAGGGTCTTGCTCACGCGCAAATTCAACATCATAACTACGCCATTTATCCAACTCCTCCACCCGCAAACCAATCAACCAATTAAAGGTTTCAACCAGATCAATCGCTTGCTCTACCTTTTCATCAGAGCCAGATTTTTTAACCGTTAAACGGTAATGAGTCGGGTCTTTAAATTTCTCAATATTGAGCAAGGAAGGGCTTTCAGCCGTTTCTGTTTCTAGCAGATAATTTAGAATGTACTCATCGGATAGCTTTTGAGGATCAACTTGATTATTGAGGCTTAGATTATTGATGGTGTCTTCGTAGGATTCTAAGCGGTTGTATTTGAAACAGTGGCTAATACCGTTGAAAGCACCATTTTTATCAGCTACTGGTTTCCCATCTTTCCAGCTCTCAGAATAGACTACTTTTTTAATGCGGGGTTTTAAAACGGTATCAAAGTATTCACCCATTTCTACAAGGATGTATTTGCGCTTACCTCCGTCTCGCCGATTCAAATTTATTATAGCATGAGCTGTTGTGCCAGAACCTGAGAAATAATCAAGCCAGTAACCTACTGCATGTCTTGTTGAAGCTAGCAATAGCGTTATAAGTTTTGAAGGCTTTGGATAAGAAACAGCATACTGTTCACCTAAAATTTGATGAAGCTCATCATTTGCATCTTCATTTGTCCCCCATCCATAACGATTTAAATTATCTAAATCATACTTTCTGAAATCACCCTCACTATCACTTCCTATACGCGGAAGTAAATCTTTCATGTTTTTATATCTAGGCTCACTTACTATCCGTCTTAAGTACAGGTCTTGAGTTATGTAAATTTCTTTTTTAGTTGCATATGCAGACATCTTCTCTTGTGTATATCTCCAGTTACCTTCGATAACCAAATCTGATACTAAAATTTTATTTTCTATTTTCAAATCACTGTGCAAAATAAGATCCATATTTCCTGCACTTATTTTAGAACCAGATGGAAGAAAATAATTAGACTCTTTATATTTACTATTTATGCCTGCCGATATAGTCCTTATTTCTCTTCCATTTGATGCGTTAACACATGGGTAGGTTGTTGTTTCTTTAGCAATCTCACCAACCAATCCCATAAACTTATTATTATTCTTTGAAACGCATAGGATATAGTCTTTCATTTTTGCAATATTGCCACTTAGAAACGTTCCTTTTTTCTTTTTTTCCCATATTAAAGTAGCAAAAAATCTTTCTTTTCCGAATTTTGACTTTATTAAAGAGGCAAGATTAACCTGCTCTTCATCACCAATCGAAACGAAAAAAGCACCATCTTCCTGCAACAGTTCAATACCCGAATCTAATCTTTGATCCATCATCGCAAGCCACGTTGAAGAAGAATAACTGTCTTTATATACAAACCCATCATCACCAGTGTTATATGGCGGGTCTACAAAGATGTTTGTTACGTTCCCTCTATAATGGTTGCCAATTAAAGAAAGTGCTTGAGCATTTTCCGAATGAATCAATACCCCATCGGTAGTTTCATCCAAATCATTAATCTCAGCCAGTAAGCGTTCTTTAAAGCTCGTATCAAACAAACCCGTATCAATCACCAAAAACGGATTTTCTTTTAAGCTTTCTTTCGTGACTTTAGTGTCTGTAGTGGTAAAACCCAACTCTACCCATTCATCCAACTGCTTCTGGTTCGCCAATATCTCCGCATAAAACTCAACAGGCACACGATCCAGCGTCATGCAGTAGTTGGTTTCAGTGACAAACTTTTTCTTCAGCCAGAGCTTCTTTTGAAAATCTTCCAGTTGTGCCAAAAAGCTAATCACCTTTTTAGCCACTAGCCTTAACACGCGGACTTTCAACAACCAGCTTTCTACCGTGTCTGCATCGGCTTGTTCTATATCATCCAGATGCATGATTTCATTTTTAATATAAAAATCCAGCTCACGGCTTAAAAAGCCACCTAAGTCTTTATGGATAAAGTAATCCATCGTATTACGAGCGGTGTATTGTTTGAGGTATTTCGCCAGTAAGGTGCGTGACTTTTCTTTTTCGGTCGGGGCTATGGTTTTTAAACTGGCTGACCAATCCTTGTAAATGGCTTGTGAATCCAGTGTTGCAAAAATCAGTGCTTCGGCTTCTTTGAGTTTGTTTTGTTGCCATGTGTTGTTTTGCCCTTTTTTATTAGGGTCGGCACGGTATTCAAATTGCAGTATCAGCTCGTTATTGTTATCAAACGTATTCAATTTTACAGGCTGTTCGGCATGGATAATAAAGAAACGTGCCTGATTCTCTTTTGCTTTGACATTATTGTGCTCACCTTCGTCGGCATCGACCAGTTGAAAATGGACTTTTTTGTTTTTATCCGTATGACCAAAAGAAAGCTCACTCGCTGATTTTTCTTTGGCTATCGCTTCTGCTAGGTTAAAGGTGTAGCTATTAAAACTTTCGCTGGTTTTTATGTAATACTGATCTTTATTCGCCCAATGCAGATACACCTCTCTACCATCATAGGGGACGGCATAAGGGGCTGCACGTTTTGAATTTTCTGCCACATGATGACGACGGCTAAGAAAGTCACCACTATCATAATAACGGCTAAAAAAGCGATAAAGGTGGTCATAAATGGAGGCGCTATTGCTTAACGTACCGCCATCACTTTTACTGGCTTGTAGTGCATCGAGGTAGGGCTTAGCAGCAGGTAATTGTTTAAACTGTTCGTTCAAATTGCCTTCGCTATCAAAAGCAGTTTCGCCCAATGCTGCCATAACGTCTTGCTTGGCTTTTTGTAACTGTGCATCGCTATCTTGCGTACTGGCTTCACCAAAAACGGTATCAATATGCTCGGCAAGGTCGGACTCTATAAAGTGGCTAATCTGATCCGCTTTGGCGTGCATAATTTTGTATAAACCAAAATCTAGCTCTGGCTGGTCAAGCTGGAACATTTCTTTTAGCTTGGTGATTAGCTGTTGTTTAACTTGGTCGTCTTTGTTGTTACTTGGTTCTTTTCCGCTACTTTGAGTCATATTTTATCCACAAATTTCATTATTTATTGTGTTACGTCTTTGCTGTGCTTGTTTATACAAACTAAGCACTATTTTTAATAGCCACCCCCCCTGTTTTTTGCACTTTTGTACAAATTAAGAATCAGAGAAGTTACTAATGTCTTGTTTATTTAGCCACAACAACACGCGGCATAAGTGCCAGACGGTTTAATCGTCTAGCAAATTTTTTATCATCAAATGTTGCCATGCTGTCACATTGATGATAACTGGCATGATGGATGGCATCGGCAAAATCCAGTCCTTCGCTTAAGCTTAATACGGCTCTTTCAACCAGATTTTTCTCTTCAATTTCCACATTGGGCAAAGACAGTAAATGTTGAAATACTTGCTGTATATCGCTTGGCGCAAACTGATAAAAGCCTCGCATCACCCATTCAAATTCAAGTAACACGGTTTTGCATACCATGAGTTTTTTGCCTGATTCAATCAGTTCTTTTGCAATGAGCTGCTGTTTTTGCGCTTCTTTATCTGCTTCGTCTTCAATGTAGTAGCGAGCCAGTATATTTGTATCTAATCCAATCATGTTCAAGGCTTTAGTAATTGAGCAGGGTCAAAATCAACGGGGACTGCTTGTTTGTTGCTTTTTAGCATTCCGAAGCCACTTTTCTTGATTTCAACGGGGGTATTTTCAACCCGCATTTCTACGTGGCTACCTATCACTTCAAATGATATTTGACTGCCTTTTCTAATCCCCAGTTTTTGGCGCACTGATTTAGGAATAGTGACTTGCCCCTTGCTGGTTACTGATGTTTGTTGCATTTTACTCACCTTTAATTAGCCATGAATTTGCTTATGTGCAAAAGTAATACCTAGTAAGAATATCAAGAAGTCGCGCTTTTATCAACGATAATGATCTACTGCTGACCTATCAAATTATCGGCTAAATAACTTCCCATCGGATTAAAAACAGATGGTGAGTGCTGGTTTTTTGCATTAATCTTTTTTCTAGCCCTGCGATGAGTTCATCACGTTTATCTTCAATGGCATCTTCAACATCAAAAATCCTTCTGCGCTGATCCCTTTTCTGTTTTTCTAACTTCTTGATTTTGGTTTGCCATTCTTTTTGTTCTTCTAGGCTTTGCGCTTGTCGTGACTGGCGTTTGGCATCTCGGATTTTTAGTTTGGTGTCTTCTAGTGCTTTTTCAGAGGATAAAATTTGATCTTCTGCCCATGCTTCTAGTTTTTCTCTGGCTTGCTCAAAGTATTTATTATTTTCTTCCAGTGCTTGATTGAGCTTGGCTTTGATTTGTTGTTTGACGTTTTCCTTTAATGCTTCGGGTGGTTCTTCGCTAACACTGCCTTGTGTCGTAGCCGATAGGTTAAAGAGTTGCTCGCAAAGTTCTTGGTCAAGCAATTCACCTGTATCGGTTTGTGCGGTAAACACGAGATGCTCTTCATCTTGAAAGCTTTGTAATTCAAGTTGGTTGAGTTCTAGCCAGCCTGATTTTGTGGCTAGGCTCTCTAGTGCTGAAAGTTTGTAAGGGTGGTTTGTTAAATCAAAAATAACATTGGCAACGGGTGTGTTTAATCGTCGTCCTTTATCCAGTACATATTCACCTAGAGGATGATTCATGCGGTAGATTTGAATATCATCACTTTTATCTACGCCTTTGTGTTTAAGGCGGTATTTTCCTGCGGGTGAGGTTTCTATGGGTTTGCTTAGATTAAAGGTGAGTTTGTTGTTATCAAAGGTGGCTGCCTGTGCCAGTAAATGCTGTGTGAGTTGCCAAAATAATCGGCTGATTACATCCAGTCGCTCTTCTGCTTTTTGCTTGCGTATTTTTAGTAGCTCATGGATTTGTTGATCAAAGTTTTCAAATAGCTTGGCTTCGGTTTCTGCCATGCGTTTGGTAATGGTTTCATCCAGTTCTTTTTGTAATTCATCAAATGCTGTGTTGATTTCTGTTGGTGTACGGCATTGATCGTAAATTGAAATAATACGCTTTTCAAAGTCGATGCCTGATTCTATACGCCCTAGAATTTCATCAGATGAGCCAAATAAACCATCAAATAGCTGGAACTTGTCGGTTAATAATTCGAGTACACGTCCATCTGCTTCATTCTTTTTATTGAGGAAGTTGATGACAACCACGTCAAACTTTTGCCCATAACGATGACAGCGACCAATGCGCTGCTCTACCCGTTGCGGATTCCACGGTAAATCATAGTTTACAACCAGATTGCAAAATTGCAGGTTGACACCTTCGGCTGCTGCTTCGGTGGCGATGAGGATTTCTGCATCATCTCTAAAGTTGTCGATAATGGCTGAGCGTTTGTCTATGGCGAGTGAGCCTGTGACTTTGTACGAGCCTTTGTTTTCTTTAATCCAGTTCTGGTAAACCGCTTTTTGAATTTGGGTATTATTGCTACCGCTAAAGGTAATGACTTTGCCATTGTAGCCATGACGTTCAAGATATTGCGTTAGATAGGCTTGAGTACGGGTGGATTCTGTAAAGATAACGGCTTTGCGAGGCGAGCCCATTTTTTGCATTTTCTCAAAGCCAATATCGAGTGCTTTGCAAAGCGCATGGGATTTTTCGTCTTCTTTGATCTGATAGGCAAGTTCAAGGTATTGCTCAAGCTCCGCAATTTCACCTTTGAGCAGCGTCATATCGACTTCTATTTTGGGTGCTTGTTGCTGCTCTTTTTCTTGATCGGCTATTTGTTGTAATTCTTGCTCAAAATCGTCTTCTAGCTCATATTCAAAATCTTCATCGTCAATGAGTCGCCCAATCCAATCATCTTCCACTTCTTGATCTTCTAATAGCTTGTTGAGACGCTCTAACATCCCTTCTAAGGTTTTTATGACGGCTGAGGTGGATGAGGCTAGTAATTTACGTACAACCAGCGATACAAGGTGCTTTTGACGGTATGGAAGTGCGTATGAATTTTCCCTTTGTAAAAAAGCAGAGATGAGATTGTAAAAACGAACCTCTTCGGGTGATGGCGTAAACGGAATGGTGACTGCAATACGTTTAGTGTATTTGATGTATTCCAGCACATGCCGTCTGAGTGTTCTTTGGCAGAATTCTTTTAAGCGATATTTTAAAGCTTCAATATCATTGCCATCACGCATGAATTGAGAACGGAAGCTGCTTATGTCACCAAATAAGTGTTCATCAATAATGGTGCTTAAGCCAAAGAGTTCTAACAGGCTGTTTTGTAAAGGTGTTGCGGTGAGTAATAACTTTTTGCTACCCGCAAAAGTTCGTTTTACGGCTTGCCCTGTCTGGTGACTTTCTCGATGTGCATTTCTGAGTTTGTGGGCTTCATCAATCACCACTAAATCCCAAGGGATTGTTCTTAGATTTTTCTCAATACTGGTGACATAGTTGAAAGAAATGATGTTAATAACATCTTCTCTTAGTGGCGAGTGGATGCCCTTTTTTTGAAGTGTCTTGTAGGTTTTGGCATCTAGCACTCGTACAGGAAGATTAAACTTTTCTGTTAACTCATTCGCCCATTGTTTTCGTAACGATGCTGGACAGATAATTATAATGCTTCTTTTACGCTCTGCCCAAAGCTGACTCATCACTAAAGCAGCTTCAATGGTTTTGCCCAAGCCTACTTCGTCTGCCATCAAAACGCCTTTGTTTAAAGGGTTTTGTAATGCAAACAATGCGGCATCTATTTGATGTGGGTTTAGATCAACTGAAGAATTGAAGAGAGATTGAGAGAGCCTATCAATATCACCTCCACGCCTTCTGCGTGTAAGTTCGTATGCGTAGTATTTGGCGTGATAGTCTGTGATCATGAAAGTAGGTGCTATAAATATTATTCAACCCTATCATAATCTTGCGTAGTTTTGAGTAAGTTAGCTTAACTTAGACATACTCAATCACTAGAAAGGTGACTAAACTGGCTCTCCAGAAAATATCATATCTAATGAATCACTTGTAATATTCCCTCCAGATTCAACGAACCTAATAAAATTAGTTTCTTCTAATCTAGTTGGTTTAACCAACACTGGCTTTTTTATTATATGTTTATCAGAAAATATCTCGTAATCACCCTTGGCTATACACTCTTTCTCCAGTGACCGTAGTATTTGATATTTCTCTTTAAATGAAAATTCAGGCTCTACCTCAAATTCACAAGAAGCTATTGCGCTTGTGATTCTTTCACCCAAGTCACCGTTTAATCTATCGAGTAGCTTCCAATATTGTTTTTCATAATTCTTAGATTCACATTCCAAATGCATAACTTGCAACGAGTAGAAAAAGCGACCAGTTACTTGTAGCCTTCCGCTTTTTCTCCGCAAGAGATGTTAGCAATGAAAAATCACAAGCAACTGATCTATG
>JALSLS010000290.1 GCA_026988195.1 Methylomonas sp. | reverse complement strand
AACCTCTTCTCCCAAGTGGGGAAGGGGATGAGGGGAAGGAATAAACCTAGAGTGTCGAAATCAGCCACTTTAAAGATACTTTACTTTGTAACCATTCACTATACACCTCCCCCTTTGAAAAAGAGGGATTGAGGGGGAATTTGTCTAATAAAATCTCCCCTAACCGATCTTTACAAAAAGGCATCAATTAATGGGCTACGGTTTTAAGATGGGACAGCTTATAAACTGTAGGGTGGGCAATCTTTTCTGCCCACCGTGTTGTGGCATTGATGGTGGGCAAAAAAAACTGCCCACCCTACTTTTTTGCATGAAGATCTATTCGGCTTTAAGTTGGTAGCTAATTAATGAAGTGTCACTATTTGGTCAACAACATCTTGCACATTATGAATACTGCTAAAATCTAATTGACGACCAGCAAACATATCGACTACTAATTCAGAAAGGTTTTGTTTGGTTTCTGAGGTCATATGGAAGTCTTTTTCTAAGTCATTACTGGGTTCTATATCCATGGCATCAAGGTCAAAAGCATCAGCAATAATAAAATAGACAGACATCGCCATCATGTTTTTCATAGAATCTACTTCATTGTTTCCCATTATTCCACACATGTTCAAATCCTCTTCTAAGTAATGTTAGAAGTATTGAAACAAATGTACGGTTGTAAATTATTTATATGGTTAACACTTTTGCCATAGATTATTTGAACTGCTTAGCAGTTTTAGTTAAAAACAAAGTGTTGTGACTCTATTACCAAGAAGTTGGGAGTTTTCGTTGGATTTTAAGGGCTTTACCCTCTATAACAATATAGCCGCCTTTGGTTAATTCTTTCATGATTTTATTCACCATTTCTCTTGATGCACCGACCATATTAGCTAACTCTTGCTGAGTTGGCCTTTTGTTAATGATTAAAATATCACCTTCTTTGCTAGCCATTTCTTGTAGTGTTTGGATGGTTCTTTCATATACATTAGACAAAGCTAGTTGTTTAACTTTATCCGTTAATCTTCTTACTGTACCAGCAAGGTCTTGAATTAAGCTAAATGCGACATCTGAGTGGTGTGAAAGCCATGTTTTAAAATCGGTTTGAGCGATGATGGCACAATGGGTTTTTTCAAGCGCAATAACAGAGGCTGAGCGAGGTTCGTTACTGAGCAATGCAAGTTCTCCAAAATAAGAAACAGGGGTTTGGACTAATAGAGTCACTTCCTTACCTTGATCATCACTAGAGAAAACACGAATTTTACCAGAGAGCAGTATATACATTGAGCTAGTTTCATCACCTTCGGTCATGATAAAAGCATTTTTTGGGAAAGTGTGGCTTTTGGCGTGTGCTGCTAATTCAAATAATGTTTCATCTGTTAAGTCTGATAGAAAAGGGATTTCTTTAAGGGCTAAAAATACGTCTTGTTGCACGATATATCCCGTTAATAAATGGGTAATACAAAAAGTATATACCCATTTATTGGTGGTAGATAGGGTTGTTTTTAGTAATTGAAATTTGAAAAAACTAACCAACAAATAATGTGTGTTGATAGTTAAAAACTATTTTTCAATATTTAAATATAATATTCTGTCTTAACTAAACAATACAGCTTTTTAAAATTTATAATATGTATGTATTTAAGACTGTATGGAGCCACATCCAATACTTGCTAGTGCATCCTCTAGTTTGCCAAGTTCCTGACTTTTCTCAGGCTCTTCAATACTAGAAAAAGCAGCTTGACCTGCTGCATACATAACTTGGCAAAAGTCAGCTTCATTAGGACAAAAAGTACGTTGAATTCCTCCAACTATATGAGTGTTACAAATGCTGCCTTTATAAGAACTAATTAACATAACTTTAAAAGTTACCGCTAGATCTTTGCCATCTTTTCTTATGATACCTTTTAACGTTGAATTGCTCGCCTCAATAACTGAATGTAATATAGGGCTAGGGTTTATTATTTTAATACCACAACCTTTATTTTCTAGACTATCTTTTTTTGTTAAAAGTTTT
>JALSLS010000289.1 GCA_026988195.1 Methylomonas sp. | reverse complement strand
CAGGCTATACTAACCAGACAATAAGAGAGTTACTTGCCGGTCGTCTTGGGGGGTATGGTGATGAAGGTTATGCTTTAATTGATACCAATCATTGGCTTGAAAAGTTTCAATTCGCTCTAGACACCCCTAATGGCAGTGCAGAAGAGTTAATCACGGAACAAAATGTATCCATGCTCATTTCTGAGTACGAACGTTCACAAGCTTTTGTAAACACACCATGGAAAAGATATGTAGAGGGTGATAGAAGGGCTATATCAAAAAAAGCTAAAAAAGGCGCAATATTATTTTTTACCTCTAGCGCCATGGGTGGGGCTAACTGTTCAAGTTGTCACTCTGGTGATTTCTTTACCGACGAAAGCTTTCATAACCTTGCAATGCCTCAAATTGGTCCAGGTAAAGGTGACGGCGCAGACGGCTCTAAAGATTTTGGTCGCGCACGGGAAACAGGCTTAGCTGAAGATATGTTTGCTTTTAGAACCCCATCACTTCTTAATGTTGAAGTTACTGGGCCGTGGTCTCATGCTGGAGCTTACACTTCATTAAGAGCTGTCATCAAACATCATGCAAATGCAAGACGTGCTATTAATCGTTACAATGAACAGCAATTACCTCAGCAAGATATTCATAATTTAGATAAGATGAAAGCCAACACTCGAGAGGCTTTATACTCAGATAGTTTTGCATTAGAAACTTTACCATTACGCAACCGTCAAATTAACCAGCTTGTTGCATTCCTAAAAACATTAACGGATCCTTGTACTCAAGATAGAGAATGTTTAGGCCCATGGATTCCTAGCGAAGATAGGGTTGACCCGAATGGAGATCAATTAAATGCAATTGATCAATATGGCAATTTGCTTTAGTAACTAGCTAGTCTTTTTGTCCATCTTCTGCTTTGCCTACATGGATGTAGGCAAAGGGCACAAGTTTTGCAATAACAGTTGCGCAGCTCGCTATGTACCTGTTTGTACGCCTTGAATATGAACAAAAATCCTGCTCCAGTACTCAACTTATTCCGTGCATGCTCCTTAGTATGAAGTCTTTATTCATTTTTCAAACATAACCATGAAATAACTTGCTGTTTTCCACGTCATAACTACGAATTAGAATGTACCTTTTTCAGCGCGATAAACTTGAAATTAGAAGAATAAAGGCAAGTTGATTGCCAAGTTATAAAAGCTTGGCAATTGTCAGAGTTTACTTTCTTGCTCTTTATACCCTGCTTTCGCTTGTTACGTGCAAAATACAAGATCTTTGTTACGCTAACATTTAGTTTATTGATTTTAACCCTACTTTTTCCTCCTTTTCAAAATAAAAATAAAATATATTATCTTTATTAACTATTGTGACCAGTCTCCAGCCATTCGCAGCTTCTTTATTTAACTGCTCTTCATTAATTAAAGCATCAGCTTGGAGTATTTTATATTTATACATTACAGAAAACCTATTGATTTTATTCGTTAAATTATTTCTTCATATATAACATATGCAAGCCCCCTAGCTAGGGTTTGCCAAAATCCCAATTGTTCATTTGTAACTTCAAATTGCTCTAAAGGCTCGTTTTGGTCAGAGCCTTTTCTCGCCCAATATAAAATTGCTGAAAAATCGTCTTTATAGCTCCAATTTGAATGTGCTATGGCATTTCGGAATGCCCTAATAGGATTATTGACTAAATAATTACAACATTTCTTAGTAGTGCTTCCAGCTGTTAAATGTTGTTTAATAATCCTAAAACAACTTTCATTAAGATAAACGAAACAAATGTAATTGGTATTAATTATTTGCGCTCTTACTTCTGAAGGATGAAGTATTCTGTTATGCGTGATATCCATATATGACTGAAAAGCACGTAATTCTTCATACCGTAAATGTATGTCCACAGGTGTTGCGTCTCTAATTTCCTGTCTTATATCTTCTGATAATTTTTTTATTTCATTAGAGAAGACAGTTGCAAGAATAGGAATATCTTCTTTTTTAATTTTTACTTCATTTTGAAAATGTTTTTCCCATTTTGCTAATTGCTCATTTAATGCTTCCATAAAGAATACCCCTTAGACATAAAGGGTTCCATCGTTTTAAAACTGGGAAACTTCAGCTTATAGGCATCAAACCCAGCTTTTGTTCTTTTAGCTATTCTTAGTTTTTAACCAATATCTACTCAAATAATTCAGAATGGCTACCACACCTTTCAAGGCGCAACACATTTTCAGTTACTTGATAAATTAATAAGAAATTTGGTTGAATATGGCATTCCCATTTTGGCTTCCAATTTCCTAATAAACAGTAGGGAAGATAATTTTCTGATAAAATTCCGTGAGTCGCCAATGTTTCGATAGCTGATAATAATTTATCCGTATCCTGTCTTGGGTTATTTTTTGCTTTTTTGAGGTCTTTCTTAAAGCGATTTGTGATTAAAATTTCTCTCACATCACATGTCTCAAAGTTCCTGAAGATCTACAGACTCAAGGTTTTTCTCTTTAAAAGCATTAATCGTTTTCTGATTGGGAACTTTTAATTCAATAGGAAATTCCCCCCGAATAACAACCTGCTTTAAAAATAAACGCATTGCATCTGATGTGGACATACCTATTGAGGCTAGTATCTCCTCAGCTTGTCCTTTGACTTCTGGAGCAATTCGACACCTAACAGTAGCTGAATTTGGTGTAGTCATAATTTTGTACCCATTTGATTGCTTGCAAATAGAATATAGCACAAATGCGCTACAAAGTTATGGAGTTTTGAATATTTAATAATGAAATCTTTTAATTCACAATAGTGCCGAGAGTAATCATGGCTTCCTTTTTCCACACTCAACTTTGCATACATCAAAAACCCGCTTTTGCACTTTCTGCTTTTTCGCTTTTGTTCTGATTTCCGCTATGAATTTTAAAAATACGACATCCTACTTTTCAACGTCAACTCCTTCTTTTTCGTCGGCTTTTGTTATCCACGTTCGGGCTAACTTTTTCAAGTCAAACTTCCAGGCATAGCGATCAATTATTGCTCTTTCAACAGCAGATTTCTTTTCCGCCTCTTACTCTCGCACGAAGCAAATAACAAGCGATTAACAAGATTTTATACGAAGTTACCGAATATTTTAGCCCGTAGCTACCCGTTACGAATCAATAGAGGAACCCTTCACCTTCGTAGTATTCTTATTCGGCTCCTTGCCATCTCCAGATAACTCATTTACTTTTCTTAAAATAGCCAGATCCAGATCTATTTTCTTATCCATTGCTGCAACAACAGGCAGAAAGGTGGTTTCAATAATATTAGCAAGTTGCTGCATAGATTCTTCAATTACAGCAGAAGGCTTATTAATAACATTAACACCGACTTCCTTTTCAATAATAGTATCTTGCAATGTTTTCAATTGACTACTAATGGTCAACATCGGTTGTAATAATTCGGTATCATTATTAATGGCTTGATGAATAGATTGTAGGTGCTGGGTAACATAGCTTAATTGAGAGGCCACTTTAATCACAGCATCGGTATCATCTCCACCCATACTTTTTGTACGTTGAAAGTCTTCAACAATCGTATTCCAGCGCTGCTGCTCTTTATCTGTAGTATTACCTCGTAGTTGAGCCAGTTTAAGTAAATTATGTTCGGCTCCAGTGGTGAGTAACTGTGCTTCTCCTTGATAATGGTCGCTTAGCATTTGCATCAGCTCTTGTTCATTCATCACGGCTGACACTTTTTCGCTCATTTTATTCATATTGCGATAACTGCCTTGCAATTTAAAGGGTGGCTCAGTACGATATTTATCATCTTGTGCAGCTGACTTGATGTACTGTTGATTAACCTTTAAAACCAACTTTTGTACCTCGAATAACTTACCAAAAACAGCCAATATTTCGTTTAACTCAGCACCACTGTATTGATGACTTAAATCAGTAGAAGCAATATTGGCACCTTTTGCCATTTCAATAATTTTATAAACATCTTCCATTTCTCGAGTGGCTAAAGGTGCCAGTATTGGATTAGATGTCAGGCTGTTTTCAATATAACTGAGTGCAAACTGCTCATCCATCCCGCCAAGTATGTCACCTAAATTATAAATGTCAGCACGGTTGGCTAGCATATCGGGTATTTTGAATACCTCTCCAGATTCGGTGTATGGGTTTCCTGCCATCACAACACAGAATTTTTTACCGCGCATATCGTAGGTTTTAGTGGTGCCCTTCCAGATACCTTCGATGCGCCTGGTACCATCACATAATGAAATAAATTTTTGCAGAAACTCGGGGTTAGTATGCTGAATATCATCCAGATACAGCATCACATTATTACCCATTTCTAATGCCAGATTGAGTTTGTGCAATTCTTGTTTAGCGGTGGCATTGGGGGCTTGTTGTGGATCTAGTGACAACACATCATGCCCTAAAGAAGGACAATTTATTTTCATAAAAATCAACCCCAACCGATTAGCGATATACTCCATCAAAGTCGTTTTACCATAACCAGGCGGCGAAATCATCATCAATAAACCCATCAGATCAGAACGTTTATTCTCTCCAACAGTTCCCATTTGTTTGGCTAGGTTGTCACCGATAATCGGTAAGTAAGCTTCATTAATTAACTTATTGCGCACAAATGAACTCAACGGCTTGGGTTTAAATTCCTCCAGCCGTAAAGCAGCACGTTGCTCTGCCATAATTTGTTGACGAAGCTGATGATAATGATGATAACCTGGCATCACCACTTGCTGATGATGTTGCAGTCGTTGCAAAAATGCATCAACAGAAAAATTTAGGCTGCGCTGCATAATACAGCTGTGCTCACCCATTAGGTTATCGATAGATAGCTCAAGATCTGCCTGAGTACTGCGTCGATCAATACGTTGATTACCATTAAGCAGTGCCACAGCTTCTGTAATATAATTCTCAAGATGATTGAGCTGTTTGTGTTCTATCAGTGCCTGTAACCAGGCATAAGTCAATTGCCAACGTTGGTCAACACCCTGCATTAATTTTTCCAATGCTATCTGATAGTTGCGCCAAGTACTCTCATCAAGACTAAGCTTAAGTTCATCAGCTAATTGCTGAGCATATTTACTACCAATAAACTGTAAGCGTTCACGGCTCAATTCAGCCACTAGATAAGTTGCGGCTTGCTCTATTTCAAGAGCAGAAAAAACAATCGGGTATTGCTCTAAAAAAAACTGTAAGGCGTGTTGTACCTCTTTAACCAATAACTGCGTTGCTTTATGGCTGGTTAAGCTGACATGCATTTGTGCAGCTGATTGCGCACGTGCCTGCCAACTAAGATAATTAGCTTCTAAGTTTGCAATAGTTTCCCTGTTTGCCCAGAATATTTGTGCCAGCGCACGGCTTGCAGGTGTATAACGCAACAGTTCAGCACTTTGCAACGCAGGTATCAGACTTTTCAAAATCAGCGCACAATCATAGTCATGTATACCTTTTTCATAACCCTCACGATACCGAGGAGCCGCAAACTCTCTAATCAATTGTTGTAGTGTGTTCTCATCTGTTAAAGCAGCCTGCAACTGTGATAGGCTTAAGTTTTGTTGATGATTTTCCGCAGCCTGTAAAATTAGATATGCTAAATACTCTGCTCGATAAACCTGTGAGGATTCAGATTCAAGAGCCATCTCCCAATAATCTTTTGATGCCAGAAAATCAGGGTGATTCAATGCTTCAAAATAATCGGTTCCTATAATATGCAGGTTGAGTACGTCATCACGAGGAATAATAGTCAGATCTAATGCTTGAGTATTAACGCTAAACTTATGTCGAGGCCCGAGCTTAATAACCTTACCGCCATCTTCATAAATATCTTCTTTATCACGTAAAGACCGTAACGCCTGTTCTTGTATAAACTTAAATTTTGAGGCAATATCATCGGCTTTTACGGCATTATCCAACGCCCGTAATTTATCAATTAATTCCTGGACTTTTAGCACCAGCGCATCAGAAGCAAAATAAGTATTCAGCTGGTCAGCCTCAGTAAAGCGATTACAACGACGTTCTATATTAACCAACATTCGTTGGGCAGCATCACTCAGTGATTGTGCTTTACGTTGCCTATTATCCTGTAACTGCTGTTTATGCTTTTCAAAGGATTCATAGATCTCTTCACGCTTAGTCATAATGTCAGTTATAAACTGATCATAATCACTAAACTGGCTTTCTAATTCTTCGAGCTGTACCAATAATCTCGATAATTGCTCATCACATTGTTCTGGCGTACTCGCCATTTCCAGTGCATTGGTTATGCTTTGGGAAAATAATTTAAATTGTGCGCCAAACTGGGCAATGGCCTCTTCTGAACCCATTTCTTTTTGCTTATGCTTAGCATTGGCTTTACTTTGATTAAGTCTAGAATAAACTTCAGAAATAGCATCGACAATCTGTGTTCGAATGGTTGTATCACTGATTTTTAAGGTAGCCATCAATTCAGAAAGCAAGTCCAGACCGCCAGCGGTAGTTTCTATTGCCTCAATAACAGGTGTTAATTCAGCATTAGTATCTGCTTTATCAACTTGCTGGTTAAAATCCGTAATTTTTTGTTGGTATGGTTTTAGCGCATCATCTTCCGTTAAGAAAACAGCTGTTTGCTCACTAAGTTTTTCACTGGCTTGTTGCAAAGCCAAATCCAAATCGGCTATCCATTGTAAGTCAATGTAGCGGGAGCCTTTAATCGTTGCCAAGTGTCCACGCTGATGTCGCAGCTTATCCAAAGCCAACACGTAGTCTTCTGCTGTTTCCCAGCTATCAGGCTGAATTGAATGCAGTAGCTCAGTCTGATTTTGTTCTGCTTCCTGCATGATTTTTGCCGATTGCTGACGAATACTCTCGACTTTTTCAAACTCATCAATGACTAATTCAGCAGTACCACTAATGTCTTTTAGCGATACATCAATACCTTGAGCTTCTGACTCATCAACCCAATAATGTGCATCCAGCATTTTTGCTGCTTGTTGACTCAGGTCTTCGTACAATCTTGCTGAAACAGTTTGTTGGTCAATCAAGCGACCAATACTGTATAAATCAGCAATACCACGGACTAACTCAGCATTGCCAATGCGTCCAAAAAAAGATTGGTTGACAGGTGCCTTGCTGGCAAATTCCTGGCTTTGATAAGGCGTTTTCCAAATTTGCATAGGGTGTACACGAGTGGGTTCATCTTCAGCAGAAAAAATCACCACCGTACCATCATCAGATAAGGCATGCCCATGTCCATAAATTGGGTTTTGCAGTGATTGTTCAATCATATTGTAAGCAAACAACCCCACCACACCTTGTTTTGCCTGATAAAACACATAAAGAATATCTTCGCCATTGGGTGAATTAATGCGCCGTCTAAATTTTAAACCTTCAACTTCTGTATCGTAGGTTTTGTACTCTCCTGTTTGTAGATAATATCCACCAGGAAAAATAATCCCCTGATCTTCAGGGAGCTGAACGCAGGATTCACCCACAGCATCTAAACGCAACACGGTTTGTGCAACGCTATTAAAAATCAGATACCGCCATTGTTGTTCTCTATAGGGCAGGATTTTAAGTAAAATCAGATTCCCCACTTTGGCATAACTAACTGCCGCATCATCCAGTGATTGGGTTTGGTCTTCAACCTGTTCACGGTAAATACCAAGACCATCATCTGTATTGTCTTCTATCTTAATAGTCAAATCACCGTTAATGGTTTCAACAAAAACAGTATCCAGAATATTGATATGCGGGTGACGACCATTGACTGTATCGTCTCGCGTAGTTTCTTGCCATTCAAAATCAAAAGCGGGCGGCAATTGAATATCACGTTCACCACGATTATCAATATACTCAACTTGCTGTCCATCGGCTGAAATTGTCCAGCGAAAAACACGAATATCTTCCAGTCGCTCACCGATCTGAAAACCAACTAGTAACATACCGTTCTTAGCTGTCAGCTCTACTAACTGAGTATTTTTATAATAACGATACAGTTCTGCAAAATCGTTCTGAAAAGAGGTGCCAGTCAGAAAGCTGTTATCAAGAGACTGTTGTTCCATCTCGTATTGGCTTTGCTCATTATCCTTTGTCAAACGAAACAAAGAAAATACATCCTCAATACGGGTTTCTTTCTTCAACCCAATATGCACGTTATAACCAAACAACAATAAGTCACCGACTTGTACTATATCGCGTGCAGTACAATTATTTTTGGTACGCACTCTAACCCGTGCAGCAACAGCCATCTCAGAACTGCCAAACTCAGCCAAACGAGCCTCATTTAGTGTTTGAGTTTGCTGTTTTAGTTTATGACCTTGCTCTAAAAGTCGCTTACGAATGACCTCATAAGCCCCCCCTTCTGCTACAGATTGGTCTAAGATATTGTTTGCTTCTGTTTGTTGTTCAGCCATAATATTTATAGTTTCCACGCCCCGCGTAGTAATTCATACTTGAACACTCCTGCGCTGCGAGACGCAGGAACGTCACAAAATACATTCCCACAAAAGTGTCACTCCATAAAATCCCTAGAGCTAAATTCTTTTACTATACTTCGCGCGGTCACGGATGCAGAATTTATAAGCTGCTGATTTTTGTCAATAGCAAGGCGCCGAAATAGGCGCATAGCAAGCTACGCAACTGTTTCAGCAACGCAGCTATTGGCAAAAAATCAGCGGTTAGAAATCCGCAGTCGTGACCGCGCGAAGTATATCCTAAGCTCAAAAACACTATCTTCTTTTAGCTTATCTTTCTCAACACAATGTTCCTGTTTAGCTTTTCGGCTTCCCATTAGAATCTAATTTTTTCATAACCTTCTCTAATATCCCCGAAACAACACTACTTTTAGTTGATAAGCCATCTATTGCTTTGCCTATGGACAATGACTTGGCAAAAGTATCAAAAAAGTGCTGCTCACCACCGACAATATCAATATTAGCTTCTTTCAATGCGGTTGCTAACACATCTGCATTTTCACGGGCAATCTCTTTCCCTGCCTCAATTGAAGCGATTGCTTCTTTAAAAGCCGTCTCCAAACTCATCCGGAATTCTTCATGTTCCCGTGCTTGAGCACTCATATCCCCCATGGCAGAGAACTTATCTACCAGTCCTTCAGCTTCTGCTTTAAATTGCTCTCGCGTCACTTCAGCACTCACCATACCGATATCTTTTTGTGCGCCAGCTTCGGCTTCACCTTTGGCACTAATAACTCGAGCTTCTGCCAGCCCTTGTTTTTCTAAAGCATCCGCTTTAGCCTCCTGAACTTTAGCTTCGGCTAAACCAGAAGCTGCTTCTTCGGCTTGCGTACCTTCTGCCAATTTTTTCTTGGCATCGGCCTCGCGAGCCGCAGAATCTAAATCTGCTTGAGCTAGAGTAGTGATTTCAACTGACTTATGATGTGCAGAAAGTTCTTCAGCTTCAGCTGCTTTTACACGCTTTATTTTTTCTTCTTCGGCCTGTGCTTGTGCACCTAAAACTTGAATTTGCTTGAGTCGGTCTGCTTCTGAAACCTCTCTAACTTCATTAATTTTTTCTTCTTCAATAGCAACTAATTTATCAACAATCACCCGTTCCTGAATGACCCGTGCAATTTCTTTTTTCTCAATTTCAATTGCTTTTTCTGCTTCAATAGTTTGTAAATCAACTTCTCGCTTACGCGCCACAACTTCCAAATCTCTAGCTCTTATGACTTTTTCCACTTCAATTGCAACAGCACGTTGACAGTTTTGTTCTGCCACCTCGACTTCACGTTTTTGATTTTGTGTCTGAACGGCTAAATCTTGATCAACCCTAATGGTGGTTGAATCGGCTTTTTTACGTTCCTCCTCTTGGATTTTTTTTGTTTCAGCTTCTTCTCTGGCTCGTATCGAAAGCACTTCACGTTCTTGCTTGGCTTCTGCATCAGCTTGCTGGCGTTGTAACTCCAGCATTGCTTCAATTGTTTCTACATCCTTTTGTTTTATGGCTAACTCTTCATCCCGCTCCAAAATATTGGTGCGAATATTCTGGATAGCTGTCATTTCTGTAATTTTTTTAATCCCTTCCGCATCAAGGATATTATTAGGGTCTAACGATGATTTAGGCGTTTGTTCCAGATAATCAATTGCCACATCTTCCAACACATATCCATTTAAATCATCACCAATCACTTCAATAATTTTCTCGCGAAAGTCTATTCTGTTTTCAAATAACTGTATAAATTCAAACTTTTTACCCACCGTTTTTAAAGCTTCTGAGAATTTGGCGGAAAATAATTGGTCAACAGCATCTCGATCAGATGCTCGGTCAACCCCGATTGATTTAGCGACTCTTAATACATCTTCGGTAGTTTCATTCACTCGTAAATAGAAAGCAACCGTAATATCTGCTCGCATATTGTCTTCACAAATTAAACCATCATTGCCACGCCGATCCACCTCTAAAGTGATCAACGAAATTTTCATAAATTCTTTCTTGTAAATAATCGGGTAAACCAGTGCGCCTGTGAAATGTACTTTTGGCTTAGAGCTCATATCATTAACGATCAGTGCAGTGCCTTGGTCAACCT
Source organism: Methylomonas sp. (assembly GCA_026988195.1). Taxonomy (GTDB): domain Bacteria; phylum Pseudomonadota; class Gammaproteobacteria; order Methylococcales; family Methylomonadaceae; genus QPIN01. Next base: position 3,428 of record JALSLS010000289.1, on the reverse strand, counting down.
TAATGTAGAACGCCTTAAATAAAATGGCTATCCCCATGATGATGACAAAAAAGATACCTACACCAGAAATAATAGGCATTAATACGGATAAATCAGCCATTGCTAGGCTCCATTGTTTAGTCAATTAATTAGAATAATCATCGCTTTTTTTATTTAAGCGTTAAAATCCTGCTCAGAAATCACATGATAGACATTTTCGGCTTCCAAATACTCTAGCAACACAACTTTGTCGCCTTTTGCAAAAACTTTATCGTCATACGACCTTACTTTTAATATTAAACCTGCACCGCCATCATTCAAAAAAGCTTCTCCAAAAACATTGTTCACCTTGGATGTTCGTACTACAGCTGTTTGACCCAGCATTCGCTTAATGGTTTGTTGCTCCATTTTCTGAAAAAAAGGTCTCAGTAATTTTACAATCATAGCCGTTATCATCACTGCAACCAAAAATGCAGCTACCAATATCATCAACCCAAATAGAACGCGGAATAAGCCTTGAGGAATATAAGGAGAGAGGTAATGTACACAGTAATAACTCAGCAACCAGCCAAATAGTGCTAAAAATGAAACAATAATGGTGACGGGAACGCCATTTAAACCAAACTTAAGCATAACACCAGCAAGAGCATTGGCCTCACTTCCTGTATCAAAATCAACATCTAATATATCAAGATCAACAACCCCAAGAACTGCAAATAACCAGTATAAGATGCAAATTGCCAATACAAAAGTAAATACAGCTGTTGGAAATGACGCTATATTCTGATAAAAAGGATCCATTCCTTTGCTTAGTAGAATCGCAAACATTGTTTATTCTCCAGATTATGGCTTAATGATAGTTTGGAAAACAGACGGAGAAAGTATTCCCTTTTTAACTGTCCCCCTTTGGAAAGAGGGATTGAGGGAGATTTTATAAAAAACACATTCACAATCTCTTTAGCCGCACTAATTGTCTAGAACTAAAGCTCACTACAGTTATACTCTGTTGTATGACTATCATTAGCTATACTCTATTTAGCAAAAAACAACTCTGTTTATAGCAATTCAGTCTACAAAGGTTTAGGAGTGAGATTAATAACCTCTTAAATAAATTTTCCGTAAAACACACTCTATTTCATTTAACTTTAAAGTTTGCTAGAGCCTGATTCGATTCGAACCTCTTTATTAACCTACCCTCTATCTTACGAAACTGCCACCTAAATTCACTTTGCTAATGTACTAAGGAATGTGCATAAAACAACTTACCGATTTCTAACTTGTCTTTTTGCTCCAGATGGAATGGTCTCATTCGTTGCGTAGATTGCTATGCGCCTCATGAGATAATTCCATCTGAAACAAAAATCCTACGTTATAATTTCGGGAAGTTATTCCATACACGTCCCTAAGTTTTTTACAATTAATTAAAGTGTAATCTATTACATGTAATTTTCAAGCTTTAACACTAATACAAATACCACCAGTCACTTGAATTTTCAGACTCACCTATTCTAGGACAAAATCAAGCGGACTCATTGTTTGTTTCAATGTTCTATTTTTCATAGTTTGCATACAAATCATAGTTATTCTTATATCATAATTCACTTGTAACAAATTACTTAGGAACGTGCCCATTCCTTAGCAGGAAAAAACGACTGCAAAACAAACTCTTTAGCCGAATTTTAATTTTATTTACCACACGCTACAGCGAAACACATAAGGGCCTACCTGTAGCGTTACTCTAAAAAACCTATGCCTTATTTAGAGCCTAATAACAACCTGCCAGTGTACAATTAAAACTTAAAAATCGTTAGATTAATTTGAACAACTACATTTAGGTAGCCTTACCCTACTCCTTTCATTCACCATCTTTTCTAAACTCACCTTCAATAACATTATCATCTTTCGGTTGTGGCTTTTGAAATGGCGACCCTGTTTGTGCATTAATCAGCTGTTTTTCTATTATATATTTAGCTAATCTTCGACGTGTTTGTGGAAGTAAGCACGCAAAACCAATCGCATCTGTAAAAAAACCAGGGGTTAATAGTAATGCGCCACCTACTAATAAAATAGGCCCTTCAATCATTTCATAAGCGGGTAGTGTTCCTTGAGCTAGACTAGCCTGCAAACGTTGCCATGTTGCAAACCCTTGTTGACGCAGCAACCATGCACCTAACATAGCCGTAAATACAACTAGCAATATAGTGGGTAACACGCCAACAATCCCTCCAATTTGTAACAAAAGGTATATCTCTACAAAAGGCACCACTAGAAAAAACAAAAAAACGATTCTCATTACTTTTTACTCCAAATTTCTATCGACCTCTAATAGTAAAGGCATACTTATATATTTTCTAGGATAATATACATTTTCTTTTTAAAGAAGCGTCCTAATGTACCTAATAATCCTCTGTACCTGCCCTGACCAAACCACAGCTGAAGATATTGCATCTCATTTAGTTAGACATAAACTAGCAGCCTGTATTAACATTATTGCTGGCGTGACTTCTATCTATGAATGGCATGGTAAAATTGAGAAAACTCAAGAATATCAATTAGTAATAAAATCACATAGTGATAAATATTCCTCTATAGAAGAGGAGATAAAATCTTTACACCCTTATGAACTTCCTGAAATAATTGCTGTCCCTATTGAGCGCGGCCACCCTGACTACCTGCAATGGATAAATACATGCCTGTCTACAAAATAGCTTTTCTGGTTTTTTTTAGTTTTTTTACTCAGTCAACTCAAGCACTAGGCTCCAAAGACTTATTAAAGGTCGATCAAGCCTTTACGCTTTCTAGCAAAGCAGTTTCAGACGAGCTGATTGAAATTACCTTAGATATAGCTGATGGTTATTATTTATATCGTAATAAAACCAGTGTAACGTCTCAATCAACGGGTATTGAACTGGGAATTCCTGATATGCCTGTTGGTAAAATCAAGCATGATGAGTTTTTTGGTGATGTGGTTATTTATCGAAACCAGTTAAAAATAGCTATTCCTGTCACCAATACCCAGTCATTAAATCCTTTAGAGGTGCTTGTTAAGTATCAGGGCTGTGCGGATATAGGTATTTGTTACCCTCCTCAAAAGAAAATAATATCCATTGATTTACCGCAAGCTTCAAGCCAAAGCTCAAGCAACGCTATCAATCAGCTGATAGGTGGCTTTAAAGGTTTAAAACTAAACCTATTTCAAGATGAATTATTACCCGCAGAACAAGCTTTTCAATTTTTTGCCACCGTTAAGGATGACAATACTCTACGCCTCAACTGGGTCATTGCTGAGGGTTACTATTTATATAAAGACAAAATAAAATTAGCTTTAAGTAACACAGCTTCAGTACAACTAGGGGAATTTAAAATTCCGCAAGGAAAACCCTACCATGATGAAGCATTCGGCCAAGTTCAAATATTTTATAATGAACTTAGCTTTGATGTTCCGCTTA
>JALSLS010000288.1 GCA_026988195.1 Methylomonas sp. | reverse complement strand
AGTGTTTTCACTACTAACACTAATAAATTCATTATCTTTTGTTTGAGTGGTAGGGACTCCTTGGATTTCTTCAATAAGAATATGAACCGTTTTCGAGGCATTTGTTATTTTTACTTGCCTAATAACACCTATCTTATTCGTTAGATTATGATGGCAAAGCAAAGCAAGATCACCAATATTACATTCTATAAAGCTCGTTTCAGCAATAATATACTTTTCATTACTAACCTGAAGTGTTTTTACTGGTTTAGCGTTAGACAGTAAATTTTTGTTGTTAGAGGAATACGCAACGATGGGAGGGGCATTTAAACCGTCGTATTTTTCTTGCTTTGATTGAATGCTTAAGGGTTCGTTGGAGGTAACTTGGGTACTTAAATGCTGGATTTTTTGAAGAGTGCTCACCTTGTTAAGGTGTTCGGAAATGTTATTAAAACCAGTCAATAGGTGAGAAATGGTTGGAGCCGAGGGAATAGGGGTATCTATAATTGATTGATAGGCTGATAAATGCTCAATTTGTCTTAAAATAAGCTCTTTATCAAGATTACAGATAAAGTTATCCATTTGCATGGTCACCAGTAATTTATGAGTATTAATGCTGATATAAACCTGCTGGCATGGTTGGGTGGTGTTTATGGTATTGGGTGTATTGTTACTTGCCGAATCCCAATAAAATAAATTAATGGATGAAGAAGATGGAGGAGTGTTCAAATCTAATGTATCAGCCAATGAATTAGATATTAAAAATAATTCTTTTATTTGTTTATCTGAATAGCGATAGGGGGTAAATAGATTAAAAAGTATATTTCGTTTTAAAACTGACTCAATAGATAGCTGGTCTTTAAATTGGCTTATTGAGTGTTTTACTTCATCTTGATTAATTTTTGTTTGCAAGGCTAAATTATAAATTTGCCCCGTTTGTTTCCATAGTGAAGATGACGGCGGTTCGTGAAATACTGCGCTCAACCGTTGGGAGTGACCTATTAGCTGTAGAGCTATGTAAATGCTAAGACTTTTCTCTGTCTCAGGTAAATTATCAAATTCACCGGTATTGCATGCGGCAAGTGCTGTATTTCTTAATAATTGAATACAGAGCCGTATCACTTTTAGGGGGTACTTTTGAGGTTCAGACTTACTTAAAAAGGATGATTCAATGGTATTGCAGGTCTGTAGTATCGATGGTAATAGCTGTATCAGTGCTTTTAAAGTGGCGCTTGGATGAGTTTTATCTTTCCGTAATAACTTTGCTACATCATTTAACTCAATCGCTAATTTTGCATTGTTGTGTTGTTCTATTGAAGTTAGCCATATACTGACCTCATTAGATAGTAGATTAAAGGGAAGTTTAGATATTGCCATACAGAGGTGTTATATTTTTGCAACCAAGATACATGTTTTAGTTTAGCGTATTTTCCTGAAAAAATAAAAATAACCAAGAGTATAATTCAGGTTTTTTTGAGCAGATGAAACAATTCTGGATTTAGTTCATTGGTAACTATTCAGCATCTGTAGTGAAATGCTTTGTAAGAGCGTCCGCCCTCGGCAATTGCTCCTCGATAATAGCTCCTGCATTATTCTACCTACGGGCGTCCTGCCCTAGTGCATTGCTCTACCTACGTGCATAATCTACATGGATGTAGTGAATGCAGATATTGCAGGAGCAAATATCTGTCCATGCACTAGTCGGCGCGAAGGTAATTGATAGTTTCAGAGAAAAGAGCTTTATTTTATTCGCGCCGGGGGCGGACGCTCCTACATCATCGTTGTCTGCTCACAAGCTGAATAGATACGTCCATTTTATGTCAGAATAAGAACTTAGGAAGTGCCTTAGGCAATAATAATTTTATTAGCGACACCTGCTTGTTCTCTAACCAGTTTTGGAACTAAATATCCGGGTAATTTTCTTTTTACTTGATCCATTAAATGTATTGCCTCAGCTTGATTGACTTCAAAATGAGCTGTGCCAGAAGCTTTATCAAGTAAGTGAAGGTAGTAAGGCATGATGCTAAAAGTAAAAAGTTTTTCATGTAAGTTACACAGCTGTACCACTGTATTATTAACACCCTTCAAGATAACGGCCTGATTTAGTAAGGTGATATTGGCAGATTTTAGGTTTTCACAGGCATGTTTTACTTGGCTATTTAATTCGTTTTCATGATTTGAATGAACAACCATAATTAAATCTTTTTTTATTTTTGAGAGACTTTCACAAAGTTCAGTGGTGATTCTGCTAGGCAATACAATAGGGATACGGCTATGAATTCGAATTCTTTTTATATGAGGAATAGCTTCTATTTTGTGGATTAAACTTAACAGTTTTTGATCGTTAAGTAATAAAGGGTCGCCACCACTTAAAATAACCTCCGAAATATCCTGTTGTGTTGCAATATAATTAATGGCAGCAAGCTGTTTTTTAGTGCTTAGTTGAAAGTCATTATAGGGAAAGTTTCTTCGGAAGCAGTATCGGCAATTAATAGCGCAACTACCGGTAGTAATAAGCAGGACGCGACCAAAGTATTTATGTATAACACCTGTTTCGGGCATTGATTCTAAATCCCCAACGGGGTCATGGGTATAACCAGGAGTCTTTAATAACTCACTTTGGATCGGTAAAATTTGTTTAAGGAGAGGATCATTTAAATCTCCTTTCTTCATTCGATCAACAAAGTTGCGGGGGACACGTAGAGGGAAGTCAGGTTGAGGATCTATGGACTCAGAGCTTATTTGAATGATGTTTAAATATTCACAAATTTCAGCAATATTATTAAATCCTTCTGCAATTTCCTGTTGCCATTTTGGGGTCTTTTGAAGCAAGTTTTTTCCTATAGCGTGACTGTTTTGTTTCTATCGTTGGATAGCTCTATTATAATATACTCCGTGTGGTCATGTTTTCGGTTTCTATTACTTGTTTTTGCTGATATTGGCGGTGCTGAAAGTTGTATAGCTCGCGCTATGTGTCTGTTTCAGTGCTTTGTTAAAAAACAATTTAATATAAATGTTAAAATTTTAACCGTGCAAAGTATTAGGTATAAACCACTGTTTGTGTAACCGTTCACTTCCCTCTTTGAAAAAGGGGGATTGAGGGGGATTTTTCTAATAAAATCTTCCCTAACCCCTCTTTTCCAAAGAGAGGGACTGAATGGTTACCTATTTGTATATTTGAGGAAAAAATGGCTAGATATAGTACGAGTGAATTTAAAGCAGGTCTTAAAATCATGTTGGATCAAGACCCATGTGCAATTATTGAAAATGAGTTTATCAAGCCAGGAAAAGGCCAAGCTTTTAACAGAGTAAAAATCAGAAACCTAAGCAATGGGCGCGTTATAGAGCGTACTTTTAAGTCAGGTGAATCAGTCGAAAGTGCTGATGTTATGGATATAGAAGTACAATTTTTATACTCTGATGGTGAATTTTGGCATTTTATGGTGCCTGATACTTTTGAGCAATATCAGGCCGACAGTAATGCGGTTGAGGCTGTTGTTAAGTGGTTGAAAGAACAAGATATTTGTACTATGACTTTATGGAATGATAATCCTATATCTGTTGTACCACCTAATTTTGTTGAATTAGCGGTTACAGAAACTGACCCAGGGCTTAAAGGTGATACTTCTGGGGGGGGTGGAAAGCCTGCAACAATGGAGTCAGGTGCAGTGGTTAGAGTGCCATTATTTATTCAAATTGGTGAAATGATTAGAATAGATACGCGTACAGGAGAGTATGTTTCTCGAGTAAAAGACTAGTGCAGGAATCCTGGAAGCCAAGCGCTGATTTAAAAGCATTGCGCCAAAGAGCGTTAATGCTTGAAAGGATAAGAGCCTTTTTTGTAGAAAAAAAAGTACTTGAGGTAGAAACCCCTTTGCTGTGTTCAGCTACAGGAACAGATCCTCAGCTGGATTTTTTTTCTAGTTTTTATCATTGTGAACCGAAAAATAAACAGATGTTTTTACAAACCTCTCCAGAATTTGCTATGAAAAGGTTGTTAGCAGCTGGAAGCGGATCTATTTTTCAAATTTGCAAAGCCTTTAGAAATGCTGAAGTTGGGCGATTTCATAATCCTGAGTTTTCTATTCTTGAATGGTATAGAGTAGATTTTACATTGGATCAGCTAATGGATGAGGTCGTTGAGTTGGTGGCTAAAGTGAATGGGCATCCTCTTAATAAAGTACAGAAAATAAGTTATAAAAACGTTTTTGAACAAGTGACAGGGTTAAATCCCTTGGTTTTTTGTCAGCAAAGTTATGCTGAATATGCTGACAAAAATGGAATAAAAGATGCCGTGTTACTTTGTGAAGATGATCACTCAATGTGGCTAGATTTTATTTTTAGTTATAAGGTTCAGCCTAGCCTAGAAAGCCAAATGCTTTGTATGGTTTATGGCTATCCTGCAATTCAATCGTCTTTAGCAAGAATAAATAAGCAGAACCCTCTGGTTTCAGATAGGTTTGAAGTTTTTATTAGGGGTATTGAAATTGGAAATGGTTTTTTTGAGTTGTCCGATGTGATTGAGCAAGAGCAACGATTTGACCAAGAAAATAAAGTAAGAAAAAAGAAAGGATTAGCTGTTGTTATAAAAGATGATAAATTTCTGGCTGCATTACGATCAGGTTTACCAGACTGTAGTGGGGTTGCCTTAGGTTTAGACAGGCTGTTAATGACAGTTTGTAGTACTGAGTCATTAGCGGATGTAATTGCCTTCCCTTTTGGAAGGGCATGATATAATTTTTAAAAATTTAACCTGAATACTAGACTTGTGACAAAAAAATTATTTCATTCATTGATCTTGGCAACAATATTTGTTTCTCAAACAAGCAGAGCTGAAGAACAATTCGTCGTTGAGAATATTGAAGTTAATGGCTTGCAAAGAATTTCTGCAGGAACGGTTTATAACTATCTTCCCGTGAATGTGGGTGAAAGTTTTGCTCTTTCAAAAGCTGGGTCAGCTATTAAAACCTTATTTAAAACAGGGTTTTTTAAAGATATTTCGCTAGAGAAGGTAGGGAAAACATTAGTGGTTAATGTTGTTGAACGCCCCTCAATTGCTAAAATTATCTTTGAAGGAAATAAAGATTTAAGTTCTGACGATTTGACTTCAGCACTTAAACAGATAGGTTTAGCTGAAGGTAAAGTGTTTAACCAACAGATATTAGATAAAGTTGAGCAAGAACTTAGAAGACAATATTTTAGTCATGGTAAATATGGGCTGAAAATTGAGACTAAAGTGACCAAATTAACACGTAATCGAGTCGGTATTAATATTGATATTTCTGAAGGGCGTGTAGCTACTATTAAGCAAATTAATATAGTGGGCAATAAAGTTTATGATACTGATGCTTTGCTTAAACAGTTTGAATTAGCAACAACCAACTGGTTATCTTTTTATACAAAAGATGATCAATATTCAAAACAGAAATTATCAGCAGACCTAGAGCGATTGCGCTCTTATTATTTAGATCGTGGATATATAAGGTTTTCGATTGATTCCACTCAAGTTGCAATAACGCCTGATAAAAAAGAGATTTACCTCACCGTTAATGTGAACGAGGGTGATTTATTTACCCTTGAAAAGGTAAAAGTATCAGGTAATCTAGTGGTTGATCCTGAAGAAATTATTAAACTAGTTCAAGTCGGGCCAGGTGAAATATTTTCACGAAAAAATGCAACAGCTACATCAAAAGCAATATCAGACCGCTTGGGTGAAGAAGGTTATGTTTTTGCCAATGTCAATATGGCTCCTAATATTAATAATGAAACAAAAACGGTTGAAATGACTTTTTTTGTTGACCCTGGTAAGCGTGTTTATGTAAACCGGATCAATATGAGTGGAAACACTAAAACAAGGGATGAGGTATTAAGAAGGGAATTAAGGCAGATGGAGTCTAGCTGGGCTTCGACAAAGAAGATTGAGCGGTCAAAAATTAGGTTGCAACGATTAGGCTATTTTGAGGAAGTGAATGTTGAAACGCCTCCTGTTGTAGGGACTTCTGATCAAATAGATGTGAACTACACGGTAGTTGAAAGATCCTCAGGTAATTTGATGGCAGGGGTTGGTTTTTCGCAAGTACAAGGTATCGTCTTTAATGCTAACGTTTCTCAAGATAATATATTTGGCTCAGGAAAACGAGTTAATTTAGCTTTTAATAACAGTGATATATCAACACGGTATAATTTTGGATATTTTGACCCCTATTTTACTTTAGATGGTATCAGTATGGGCTATGATCTTGGGTACAGTGCACGAGATGCTGGACAAGCCAATATAGCAAATTTCTCAACAGATGTGATCAATAGTAGTTTTAACTTTGGGTTACCCTTAAATGAGAATGATCGTTTACGGTTTAATATTGATATTAAACATACTACATTAACAACGTCTGAATTTTCTTCACAACAGATTCTTGACTTTGTTCAGAATAATGGTGAAAAATATTTAACTTTCGCCACTTCAATTGGCTGGACACATGATACTTTAAATAGAGCTATTTTTCCGAGTGACGGTGCTCAACAGCGGTTATCCGCTTTTATTACCGTGCCAGGCAGTGATTTAACTTATTATAAAGTTTCTTATAAACATCAGATGTATTTCCCCTTGGCAAAAGATATGACCTTTAGATTGCTGGGTGAGGCAGCCTATGGTGATGGCTATGGTAATACCGATAGCTTGCCATTTTTTGAGCATTATTATGCAGGGGGGGTAAGGTCTGTTCGTGGTTATGATGACAATACACTCGGACCGAGAGATTCTAGAAATGATCCTTTTGGTGGATCAACTAAGGTAATAGGTAAAGCTGAGTTATTTTTCCCTATCCCTTTTGTTGAAGATGTTAAATCAATTCGCGTGGGTACTTTTTTTGATGCAGGTACAGTGAGTGATGGATTTGATGTGAGCAATATGCGGTATTCAGTGGGGCTTTCGGGCGAATGGCTCTCTCCTTTTGGTGCCTTATCTGTGAGTTTTGCATACCCACTTAATGCAGGAGAGACAGATCAAGAACAAAGCTTCCAGTTTTCGTTTGGTTCTGGGTTTTAATCAATTATTGTAATGACTCAGCCACAGCTTGTATTATTAAGTCTTCACTTCTTAGAGATTTAAAATATAACAATATCAAATGCTGAACTATTTGATATTGGATTTGTCCTTAAATTACCCTATACTTTGATGTTGCAAGGAAGTTACTTTTGGAAAGGCTCCCTTATTTAAAGTAGTATTCACAACGGTTAGATAATACTTCTGCCGTTTAATTATGTTGTTAAAGATGGAATTATCAATGAAAAATAAAATTTCTTTATTTGTAATGCTTTTGTTTATTGCTAACGTTAGTTATGCTGAGTTAAAAGTAGGTGTGGTCAATGTTGCTAAGGTACTTCAAGGTTCTCCGCAAGCTAAAAAAGCACAAAAACGGATGGAAAAAGAGTTTTCTCCCAGAAAAAAACATTTAGAGTCTCGTGTTAAAGAAATTATTAAGCTTGAAGAAAAGTTAACCAGAGATGCTTCTGTTATGGGTGAAACGGAAAGACGTAAGCTTGAGAAAGATATCTTTGATAAGAAAAGGGACGCAAAAAGAGCTCAACAAGAGTTTAAAGAAGATGTCAGTATGTGGAACAACGAAGAAATGGGTAAAATTCAGCGAGGCGTTCTTGATGCAATTAAAGCCTTGTCTAAAGACGAAAATTTCGATCTAGTCTTAATGGATGGAGTTCAGAATGGTGTTGTCTATTATGCGAATAAAATAGATGTCACTAAAAAAGTTCAGAAAAAACTAGCTGCTTTATCTGATTAATTTAAATAACTTTAAGGTACGGTTAATGGCTGGACAACTAGATATATCACAAATTCAACAACTACTACCCCATAGATACCCTTTCTTGTTGGTAGATAAAGTGATTGAATGTGTGCCTAAAGAGCGTTTGTTAGCATGTAAAAATGTGACCTTTAACGAGCCTTTTTTTCAGGGGCATTTCCCAGGTAATCCTATTTTTCCTGGTGTACTAATGCTTGAAGCCTTGGCTCAAACAACCGCTTTATTGACCTCTCAATCAGATGATAAATATGGCCCAGGGTCTGTTTATTATTTAGTGGGTATAGATAAAGCACGTTTTAAAAAACAGGTAGGGCCGGGTGATCAATTAATAATGGAAGCGACTGTTATTAAAGCAAGACGAAACATCTGGACATTTGAATGTCGTGGTGAAGTTGATGGCGAATTAGCAGTTAGTGCAAATATTATGTGCGCTGCAGAGGCAGGGTAGTTTGATAGATTCAACAGCTATCGTTGATAACGAGGCAGAAATAGCAGATGATGTCTCTATTGGTCCATTTTCTATTATTGGCCCAAAAGTAAAAATTGATTCTGGCACTACTATTGGCCCTCATGTCGTCATTAATGGGGCAACCGCGATAGGTAAAGATAATCAAATATATCAGTTTTCATCAATAGGTGAGTGTCCGCAAGATAAAAAATATGCTGATGAGGAAACCTATTTAGAAATTGGTGATAGAAATATTATTCGTGAATTTACCAGTATTCATCGAGGCACTCTACAAGATCGTGGCTTAACATTAATAGGCAGTGATAACTTATTTATGGCATACACTCATGTTGCCCATGATTGTATGATTGGTGACCATGTTATTATGGCTAATGGTGCTTCAATTGCGGGGCATGTTCATATGGGAGATCATGCAATATTAGGTGGATTTACTTTAGTACATCAATTTACTCAAATTGGAGCGTTTAGCTTTTCTGCTATGGGCAGTGCTATTACCAAAGACATTCCCCCCTTTGTGATGGTCGGTGGACGACCTACTGCTCCGCACGGTATTAACTCCGTGGGTATGGAGCGTAATGGAATTTCACCTGAAGTTGTTAGGCAGATCAGGAAAGCTTATAAAATCTTATATAAAAATAATCTGCGCCTAGATGATGCAATTGAAGAAATGGAAGAAATGGCCGGAGAAAGCAAAGAACTTTCTGATATGGTTAGCTTCTTACGCAACGTGACCCGGGGTATTTTGCGATAACTAATCAAGTAGTTGCCGGAATTGATGAGGTTGGGAGGGGCTGTATAGCCGGTGCAGTTATTGCTGCCGTGGTTATTTTAGACCCTGATAAACCCATTGCTGGATTAACCGATTCTAAAAAATTAACAGATAAAAAACGTCATCATCTTGCCGCTTTAATTAAAGCAAATGCAAAAGCATGGGCGATTGGACGAGCGGAACCCTGTGAAATAGACCAAATAAATATTTTGCAGGCTACATTACTTGCAATGAGCAGAGCTTATTCCCAACTTGGTGATACTCCAGACTGGGTTCAAGTTGATGGTACTTTTTTTCCTGATATCCCTTGTTTAGGAGAAACTATTATCAAGGGGGATTTAAAAGTAGCTGAAATATCAGCAGCTTCTATCTTAGCAAAAGTTGCCCGAGATGATGAAATGAGTACCTTGGATATTTTATATCCTGGCTATGCGTTTGCTAAACATAAAGGTTATCCTACTAAATTCCATTTAGAACAATTAAAAGTGCTCGGTGTAACAGAGCAGCACAGAAAGTCTTTTGCTCCAGTCAAAAAAATGTTGGTTTAGGAGCATTATAAGAATGATCTTACCCAAGCATTGTAATTTAGCTATAAGGCACTCTGTTAAGGGATAGATTGATGTAGGATGTGCTGACCGATAGGAAGCGCATCGCTTGCCGTTGATGCGCTTCCTATCGTCAGCACATCCTACTTACCTTAAAGGTTCCTTAGAGAGGGTTTTATTGAATCCTCGTTCCTAAAAGTAATACCTAACAAATCAAAGTTACTTCCCTCTTTTTTTCTTAATTTTAATAGCATTCATGAAACCTGAGTTTGTCCATTTACGCGTTCATTCTGAATTCTCTTTAGTCGATGGTATTGTCAAAATAAAACCTTTGATAAAGCGCTTGGTAGATTTTAATATGCCTGCTATTGCCATTACAGAACAGTCAAATCTTTTCTCTTTGGTTAAGTTTTATAGAGCAACTCAAGCCCAAGGTATTAAAGCTATTTTTGGAGCAGATGTCTATATTTTTGATCCCGAAAAACCGGCAAGTCCTTCACGATTGGTATTGTTAGCTGTTAATCAAAAAGGTTATGTGACTTTAACGGAGTTAATTTCTATCGCTTATCAACAAGGCCAACATTTAGATGTTCCCATGTTGAAGAAAGAATGGATTGAACAGAATAATCAAGGCTTAATTGCGTTATCAGGTGCAATGGAAGGTGATATTGGCCAAGCATTGATGGTTGATAAGGTTGAGAAGGCTGAGCAATCTGCGCTTTATTGGGCTGGTATCTTTAAAGATAGTTTTTACCTAGAAATACAACGGGTAGGCCGGATAGATGAAGAAAGCTATATCAAAAAAGCTGTCGACCTTGCTCTAAAATTAGATTTACCCGTGGTGGCCACAAATTATGTTTGTTTCCTAGATAAAACAAATTTTGACTCACATGAGGTACGCGTTTGTATTAATCAGGGGCGTGTTTTAGATGACACTAGACGACCAAAAGACTATACAGCAGAACAGTATTTACGCAGTACTGAAGAAATGGTCGAGTTATTTTCAGATATTCCAGAAGCAATAGAAAATACAGTAGAAATCGCAAAACGTTGTAATGTTGAATTAACCTTAGGTAAAAATTATCTGCCGGATTACCCCGTACCTGAGGGAATGACTTTAGATGATTTTTTTGCAGAGGAGTCTTATAAAGGCTTAGAGGAAAGGTTAAAACAATACCCAGCATTTGGTAGCGGTTCTGATGCTGAAAATAAAAAAGTTTATCTAGACCGCTTAAAGTTTGAGTTGGATGTAATTATCCAAATGGGCTTTCCGGGCTATTTTATGATTGTTGCGGACTTTATTATTTGGGCAAAAAAGAATTTAATTCCTGTAGGGCCTGGGCGTGGTTCAGGTGCAGGCTCATTAGTCGCTTACGCTCTAAAAATTACAGACTTAGACCCTATTGAATTTGATTTATTATTTGAACGGTTTTTAAATCCAGAGCGGGTTTCTATGCCTGATTTTGATATTGATTTCTGTATGGATAGGCGAGATGAAGTGATTGATTATGTTGCTCGGCATTATGGTCGTGACAAGGTCTCCCAGATTATTACTTATGGTTCAATGGCAGCTAAAGCGGTTATTCGAGATGTAGGGCGTGTTATGGCTTTTTCTTATGGTTTTGTCGATGGGTTATCCAAGTTAGTCCCCTTTGAGATAGGGATGACATTACCCAGAGCCTTAGAAGAAAGCCCTGAATTAAAAGACCGTTATGAAAATGAAGATGATGTAAAGACATTGATCGACATGGCACTTTCTTTGGAAGGAACCTCGAGAAATGCCGGTAAACATGCTGGGGGAGTTGTTATTTCTCCTACAAAGTTAACTGATTTTTCAGCACTGTATTGTGACCAAGAGGGTAATAACTTAGTTACCCAGTTCGATAAAGATGATGTAGAGGCTGTTGGCTTAGTTAAGTTTGACTTTTTAGGTCTGCGTACCTTAACGATTATTGATTGGGCATTACAAACAATTAATACTAAGAAGAAATTGTTAGGTGAGGCTGAAGTTGATATTACCCAAATCCCCAGAAATGATCAGAAAACCTTTGATGAGATCTTCTTAAAATGCCAGACGACAGCGGTATTTCAGTTAGAGTCACGTGGAATGAAAGAGCTGATTCGTAAGTTAAAACCCGATTGCTTTGACGATATTATCGCTTTAGTAGCCTTGTTTAGACCTGGCCCATTAGAATCTGGGATGGTAGATGATTATATTAATGTAAAGCATGGTGCTAAGGCAGAGTATGCGCATGACTTACTGATTCCTATCCTAAGCCCAACTAATGGGGTTATTTTGTATCAAGAACAGGTGATGCAAATTGCACGAGAGTTGGCGGGCTATTCACTAGGTGGCGCGGATATGTTACGGCGAGCCATGGGGAAGAAAAAGCCTGAGGAAATGGCTAAGCAGCGAACCATTTTTACTGAAGGCTCAATCAATAATAAAATTGATGAATCCATTGCAACCTATGTGTTTGACTTAATGGAAAAATTTGCAGGGTATGGGTTTAATAAATCACATTCTGCAGCCTATGCCTTGGTAGCCTATCAAACTGCATGGTTAAAAGCACATTACCCAGCGGCTTTTATGGCGGCGGTTATGTCAGCTGATATGGATAACACTGATAAAGTAGTGATTCTTATTGAAGAATGTCGGGAAATGGGGTTAACCCTACTTCCACCTGATATTAACCTTTCTCAATATCGTTTTACTGAAAATGACCAAGGTGAAATTATTTATGGTATTGGCGCAATAAAAGGGGTTGGTGAAGCGGCGATTTTAGATTTGCTAGATGAAAGAGCAGAAAAAGGCCCTTTTTTAGGCCTGTATGATTTATGTAAACGAGTTCAATTACGTAAGGTCAATCGTCGGGTGTTAGAAGCACTGATAAAAGGTGGCGCTTTTGATAGTATTAATGATAATAGAGCTTCTCACTTAGCAGAATTAACGACGGCTTTAAAAGTAGCTGAACAACATGGGAAAATGAGTCAAACAGGCCAAAATGATATGTTTGGTCTTGCTGTTCAAGTCGATAAAGGAGATGACTTAGAAGCTTATTCCACAGAAGTAGAAGCTTGGACAGAAAAAGAAAAATTAGAAGCCGAGAAAATCACCCTTGGGTTGTATTTAACAGGGCACCCGATTGATCAATATGAAGCAGAATTAAAACATATCAGGCATGCCAGTATTGGAATGTTGATTGCTGATGCGGAACGGTCTAAATCAAAAATGGAAGGCCGTGTTGCGGGATTAGTTGTAGAAATGCGAACTAGGCAAACCAAGAAAGGAACGATGATGGGGTTTGCCACTTTTGATGATAGAACAGGAAGGCTTGATGTTGCAGCATTTAGTAAAACCTACGAGCAATATAAGGATGTTTTATCTAAAGATGCTCTATTAGTTGCAGAAGGCTCCCTGGCTATTGATGATTTTTCTGGAGGTCTAAGGATGACTGCAGATAAATTCTATACATTTGAACAGGCAAGAGAGCTATTCGCACGGGGGATTGTACTAAGCTGGAACAGAAGTGAAAGCGAAATAAATACTAGCTCATTTGTTGATGATTTAAAACAAGCTTTACAGCCTTTCTCGGGGGGTAATTGCCCAATACAAATACAGTATTCAAATAAGGCAAAAGCTATTATACAACTGGGCGATGAGTGGCGGGTACACCCAACAGATGAATTAATCGATAAATTAAAGAAGTTTTTGTCGGAAGAATTTGTTGAAATTAGGTATCGTTAGCAATTAAGAGGCTAGAACTATTTGTCAGTTTAAAAGTAGACAAGTAACCGTTTAGTCCCCCCTCTTTGGAAAATAGGGGTTAGGAGAGATTTTATTAGGAAAATCCCCCTCAATCCCCCTTTTTCAAAGGGGGAAGTGAACCGTTACGTAGATAATGATGTAGGAGCGTCCGCCCTCGGCGCGATTAAAACAATGCTCTCCTCTCTAAAACTTTTAATTATCTTCACGTCGACTAGTGCACGGACAGGTATTTTCTCCTACGAAGCATTTCACTAAAGATGTTGAA
The DNA here is from genome assembly GCA_026988195.1 of Methylomonas sp. Taxonomy (GTDB): domain Bacteria; phylum Pseudomonadota; class Gammaproteobacteria; order Methylococcales; family Methylomonadaceae; genus QPIN01. The sequence goes on along the minus strand of JALSLS010000288.1, from coordinate 438 downwards.
ATAATTACGTTTCATGTTCTCAAAATAAATAGTGATCAGTTCGTAGCTAGCCATATAAATTAAAATCACGAAGAAAAAGCTCTTAAGGTTTCATTAATTTTATCTTTTGCATCATGTAATATACTTAAAGAATTTTCAGGTGAAAGGGTAATGGATTTTAATTTACTAGATGCTGGAATTGAAGTAATTGCGGGTAAGTGAGCTAAGTTTTTGCCTATTTTAGTATGTAGCTTTGATAAAATGACAATATCAATATAGCTGATAGTCTCACCACTTTGATAATACCAGTTATTTGATAATAAAGGGATTTTAATAAAATCTTCTGCAAAACCCCACTTTTCAAGAATAGTACTGCCTACAATACCTTTTACAATAGGGATCGCCTGTTTTATTTCTTCTTCATTATAATAATCAGCAGGTAATTTAGTCACAAAGTTC